>JALQTQ010000100.1 GCA_023263995.1 Akkermansiaceae bacterium
GACTCTCTTCAATGTCGGCCAACTTCCGGTCGAAAGCAGCCTGACTCAGAACACGCAAAGCCGGAATTCCCTCCACTTTCACCCCAATCATGTATACCTGCTCCCCGGCAGGCGGACGCCACTCGACCGGAAGGGAAACCCTCCCCTTCGAATCGAGCTGACGCTCCAAATGTCCGGAGCAATGTTGACCTGGTAGACGCATCAAGAGAATCCGCCGAATGTCACGGCAGGCACTCACGTACACAAAAGATCACGAAGGATCAACCCGAAACCCTAAATTATCAGGGTTTCCTGACCAATTTGCCTCTGGAGAGAAGGGAAAACAGGTCATTTCAGAGTGTTCTTGCAATTTGAAGAATTGGCTCCAAGCAAATGACTTCCCTCGGACTCCCCAAAGATTTCGGGAAATAAATGCGGACTTGTTTTGGGGAAATGATAGCCTTCCCCGGCCTTTCCACACGGAGAAAGGAGACTCCCGTTTCTGCCGATGCGTTACGCCATTGTCTCGGACCTACACGCCAATCTCCGCGCCTGGCATGCGGTTCTTGGCGACCTCTACGAACAGGGGGCCGATTTGGTGGTCTGTCTCGGCGATGTGGTGGGATACGGCCCCAATCCCGCTGAGGTCCTGCAGTCCGTCCGCTCGGTGACCGATAACATCGTGCTGGGCAACCACGATGCTGCCGCCGTCGGCATGATGGATTACTCGATCTTCAACGAGCACGCCCGCCAGGCCATCGAGTGGACCACAACCATCCTGAATGACGAGGAGAAGCAGTTCCTGTCCTCGGTTCCACTGGCCATCGAGGCCGGAGATGTCCTCTTCGTCCATGCCGAAGTGGTCGAGCCGGGGCGCTTTGCCTACATTTCCGATCCGGCAATCGCCCGGCAAAACCTCGAATCCAACAGCCATCACGTGACCTTTGTGGGGCACACCCACCTCCCGAAGATCTTCGAACGCAACGCCTGTGGAGAAGTGCGGGAACTTCCCGACCACGACGCCCGCCTGGAATCGGACAAGCGCTACATCGTGAACGTCGGCTCGGTGGGCGAACCTCGCGACCCCGAGGATCTCCGTGCTCGTTACGTCCTCTACGACACCGAAACGAGGGAGGTCATTTTCCGCCGGGTTGATTTCGACATTGTCTCCTACCGAAACGATCTCGAAGCCACCACCCTCGCGCTCCGCCCGTTCTTCCTCCGAGTCTACGAACATCTCACGGAGGGGCGAAATGTCGCTCTGTCGAGCGAGGGAAGCCTCGTTGATATGCGGGTCTCAAGCGATTCCGCGGCTCTTGTCGACCTGGACCAAGTCGCCAGCATGGCCCACTTGCACCGCTCCGACGAACGCCCCCGAGGGCAAGGCCGCTTCCGAATCCCCATCGTGCTCGTCACGGCGGCGGCTCTGTTGCTCCTCGCTTTTTTCACCTTTCAGATCTTCTCCGGCACCGAAGACTCCCCGACTCCCGCCCCGGTGGTCCGGGCCGAAAAAACCACCGAGAAGACATTTTCTCCGGAAGCCCCCCTGCCCCCGCCGGTCCCTCAGCCCCCCCCTCCTCCTCGGGAGTCCGCCGGGGCGATGGCCGTTCCGGACAGGCCTGCAGTCAACCCCAGCCCGGACCAGCCGGAGGCCGCACTGACTCGGCTCGACCCCGTTCCGGTCACCCTCACGCTACCACCGGAGATGTTTTGGTGGCGCATGGGAGATGACACCGAAAGCGGCGACCTGATCGATCAAGAAAGCAAAATCACTCTGGTCACGGTCGAGGAGGGCTCAACCCTTCCTCCTCTCGCTCCCGACCCCGTGCCCGCCAACCAAGTAGAAAACCGAGGCTCCCGAAAGCTTGGCCTCTGGCGGGAAGAAGAGCCAGGGAACCACTTTGCCATGACCAGACAAAAATCCTTCACCATGGAAGGATGGTTTGTCATCCGGGATTTCCGAAAGCCAGTGGTTTTGTTGGGCACCCGATCGGATCGCGAGGATGGCCGGGGATGGCATCTCGATTTGCGCCCGCGATCCCGTGGTCAGCGGGGGCAAGCGATGACCTTTTTCCATGATTCCGGAACCAGCCAAACCGTCGCTTCAGCCGATGGCCTCACCATCGACGAGGCACCGTCACACCATTTTGCGATCATCTGGGATCACGATGCGAAAACGGACGCCGGAGAAATGCGGATGTTTCTTGATGGAAATCCGATCGCCGCGGCAACCCTGCCTCATGCCGGGTTGATCGAGACCCAGGTGAATCCTTTCCAAATCGGAGCCGCGCTCAATGCCTACGCTGCCAACCTCGGACTGGATGAACTCCGGCTGACCCACGCCGCCCTCGAGCCCTACCAGTTTCTCATGCAGGCACCCGTGATCGGTGCCACGCTGATTCGCTCGGACCATCGTTCCACCGATAGTTGGGCCATTCCCGAAAATTGGAAAGGCGGGAAGATTCCGGGAGGCAGCGACAATGTCATCATCGGGCCAGGACTGGAGGCCCAGATCAAGGAAGTCTCTCCCGCCCCATTCTCCGGGCAACTCGTGCTCAGGAAGGGCGCAAGCCTGCAACTCTGGACCAGTGCCAGCGAAAGGGTTCTCCCGAAGGCGCAAGGAAAGACCCGCCTGATCATGTTCGCGCACGCCCGTCTCGTCCTTCACTCCGGGGAAAACAGCAAGCTCGGCCCGATCGAACTGGTCGAAGCGGCCCGCCTTCACGGAGGTGTCTCCACGAAAAGCCATCACACCACAAGGCGCTTCACCGACACAATTTCTGGTCCCGGACAGCTCATCCTCCATGGCGTCCGCGGCAATTCTTTTCTCTTCGAGTCACCGGCGACCTACTCCGGCGGGACCACCACCCGCAACCAGGGCAGCGAACCCTTCCACCTCGTGGGGGCGATCGACGGCTGCTTTGGAACGGGGCCGGTGGAAATCGGAGACTTCGTCTCTCTCCACATCCCCAGCAACGCCAAAGACGCCATCGCCAACCATGCCACTCTCCTCCTCTCCGGCCCGAAAGGAGACCTGGACCAAAAGCTGGTCTTGGAAAACGACGAAACGGTGGCACGCTTCATCGTCGACAACGTTGATCAAGGAGAGGGCGTCTTCGACGCAACGACCCACCCAAATCTCATCGGCGGGGAGGGCAAACTCACAGTCAAAAATATCCCCTGACCTGATTCTCCATCCCATGATTTCCCCTTTCCGCCTCCTCCTTTCCTTTCTCTTTCTCCTTGCGGCTCCGCTCCTTTGGGCTCAGGACGCATCCCCGGTCATCCGCGAGGGGTCCAAATCCCTCCCGCTCGCGGGCGAAAGCTTTCTCTTCGACGACCACGAGGCCTTCGTGATCCTACCGGAGAAAAAAAGCAGTCGGATCCCGTGGGTCTGGTATGCCCCGACCCTGCGGGGTCTTCCTTCCCAGGCCGAAATCTGGATGTTCCAACGCTTTCTCGCGGCCGGCATCGCCATCGCCGGCATCGATGTCGGGGAATCCTACGGCAGCCCGGAGGGACGGAGAACCTACTCAAGCTTCCACCACCACCTGACGCACACCCGGAAGTTTTCCCCGAAACCCTGTCTCCTGGCCCGGAGCCGCGGAGGACTAATGCTCTACAACTGGGCGGTCGAAAACCCGGACAAGGTCGCGGGGCTCGCCGGCATCTACCCGGTCTGCAACCTGGCGAGCTATCCCGGCCTCGCCAAGGCGGCCGGGGCCTACCACCTCACCGCCGCGGAACTCAAAAAACAGCTGGAAACGCACAACCCGGTCTCACGCCTTGCTCCGCTTGCCAAGGCAAGCATCCCCCTCTTCCACCTCCATGGCGACCAGGACAAGGTCGTTCCGCTCGAAGCCAACACCGCCCTGCTCGCCAATCGCTACCGAACACTCGGCGGTCCCGTCACGGTCGAGATCATCAAGGGCGGCGGTCACGATATGCGGAAGGACTGGTTCCAATCGGAAGCCTTGACCAACTTCGCGATCAAACGGGCCCTGGCCCACTGACGAACGGCTATTCCTTACTCTTCTCAAACTCACGCAGGGTCTTCTGCATTTCCCGGATCGTTTGTTTGAAATCTTCCGGTAAGTCAGGATTGTTCAGAAGGGCGTCAAACCCCTTGCCGGCCACTTCGACGTCGACCCTCTCGACGCTCGACTTTCGAATCCCCTCCAGCAAACCCTCGGGAAGCGCCTTTTCACTTTCGGCCGGGACCTCGGCCAGCTTGATGGTAAGTTCCTGTCGCTTCGCTTTGCGCATGATCACCACACTCACCTCATCCCCGGGTTGATGATTCGAAAGGCTTGCGGTCAAGGCCTCCTTGGACGCCACTCCTTGTTCCCCCACCGTCAAGAGAAGATCTCCTTTCTGCAGTCCCGCGACCATCGCAGGCCCTCCCTCGGCGACCACCTCGACCGCCACGCCCTCATCCCCGGCGAAACCCAGTTGATCCCGCAGGATGTCCGGCACTTCACTGACTTTTAACCCGATCCAGGGGCCGGACTCCGCCGACTCCGGTCTGCTGTCACTCTCGGTCCGGGTTGTCTCCCCGTTTTCATCCGTTGTTTCAATGACCTCCTTGCGGATACCATCAATCACGGTGACGGTTTTCTTCACGGTGGTCTTACCGTCCGAGGTCATCGTCACCGAAGTGGAACTGGCCTGCCCGCCCTCTGAAACCCTTCCGCTTTGTTGGAAGGTTTCGGTCTTCGAGCTGATTTGACCAAGGCACGGTCCAAGGGCGAGAATCAATGTCAGAGGCAAAAGAGTGGCTTTCATTTTTTATCAGGGGGGTGGGTTGGGGTTATTGGAAATTCAGGGGGGCACACACGACCTCGCGCCGGATGACCGTGGCATTCAGTTGACTGGGTCCCGCCGAGTAGAGCACGAGGGTGTCATCCCGCCACTCTTCTTCGGAAATTTCCCAAAGCTCACCGTCATACTCCCTAATCTCAAGTAGTCGACTGTTCAAGAGCATGGAATCCTTTTTGACCACACTCACCGGACGCGGCGTGACCACCTTCCTTTCGTCCGGAGCGGGCAGCTGGCCAGCCCCCACCGATACGGCGTCGGACCCCGTCCTTGTCCTGGACGAGACCAAAATCATGAGCCCCAACATGCCAGCCACGGCAGCCGCAAGCCCTGAGACGAGGGCGGTGATCTTCCTTTTCCGGGCGCGCATGGATCGCCCCGGTTCGGCTGACAAGCGGCTTTGGAGATCATCCGGCAGCGGGGCCGGCTTCAGTTGATGCAAGAGGGTTTCGAGATCTTGATCTTTCATGGTTTCAATTCGGTAAGGGCGGCGGATTCCCGCAGACGCTCGAGGGCGTATCGATATCTTGAGGTGGCAGTGGCGACCGGAATCTTCATGAGCTTGGCAATGTCGGGAAACGTGAGTCCTCCCCAGATACGAAGAATGAGCACCTCCTGCAAGAGATCCGGCAGGGCTTCCACGGCCGAGGACAAATGATGGCAAAGATCACGGGCCGAGAAGTCGGGACAAAACAAACCCGGTCCGGCACTCCCAAAGTCGAGCTCGCGGATCACGCGACGGTCCATGCTACGCGCCAAATCGATGGCCCGCCTTCTGATCGTTGCAAAGACCAAGGCACGGTCCGGTAACGTTCGGCCGGACCGCTCCCAAGTTTCCGTCAAGGCCTCCTGCAACACGTCTTTGGCGTCTGATTCAGAGCGACACTGCTGCCGGGCATAAAGAAAAAAGCTCTCACTGTTTTCCTTGATCCAGGCCGTCCAGCGGTCGCTCGCTTTCATCAACAATGCCCTAGTCGTTTTCGCGGTTGAGATTCGGCAGCTGAATCGTCCGGCCCGGAGACCCGGCGTTGCCGTTTGCTTGCGAGACAAAGGCAGAGCTTCCCTTGCCCACCAGAACCGTCGGGTCTTCTTCGAAAGTCCGGTAGTCCATCAGGGGATGCTCGATGGAAAAAGCATTACCCGCCAAGACGGCCTTCTTGGTTTTGCCGGCAAAGAT
Source organism: Akkermansiaceae bacterium (assembly GCA_023263995.1). Taxonomy (GTDB): domain Bacteria; phylum Verrucomicrobiota; class Verrucomicrobiia; order Verrucomicrobiales; family Akkermansiaceae; genus SW10. Next base: position 5,975 of record JALQTQ010000100.1, read on the forward strand.
GCTTCCACCCTCGACTCCCTGAACCAAGTCTGCGGCTTTGAAGGGATCGTTCGACATCGCCCCCGCAATTTCTTCCTCGGGATAACCCAGATCTTTGAGGCGCTCGCGATGGGCCTCACGAACGAGGCCTTTCGATCCGAACCCTGATTCCTTGAGCCGGACAAAGAGCCCCTTGGCAAACCTGATCTCCGCAAGAAGATCGTCAGGAGAAAGGTAGCCACTGGCGGCATGAAAGATCTTGCCTTCGGGAGTCATGAAGAGCGTCTGGACATTTTGTTCTCCCAGACCCCGCTCACAGTGGCCCGGTGAATCATCGGGTGAATGCCAAATCGACTTCCCGGCGGTCGGGTCTCCGGTGGTGTTGCTGAAGGTGTTGACGAATTCGTTGTTGAGCAGCTTACGCACGGACTTGTTTGAGAACGACACGGTTCTCATGGTATGCCCGGCACTTCACATGCCGTCATCCAACTGACCCAGAACCCGGAACCACATCACCGGTTGGTCATCCAACGGGCCGGGACGACCCGCAGCCAATTCCAAGGCATCCTCAATTTCGGGCTGCCACTCGATGCCATGCAGCCGGACCGGCTCTCGACCCCTCTCCGCGGCACGCGAGCGGGCGTTCCTGTCCCTGACGTAAGCCTGATCGGCTTCGCTCAGTCGCGAAAGCGGGACCCGCACCAAGGTCTCGTCGGCCCTTCTCAGCACCACCTTGCTCCCGATAACCTCGAATGATTCAAGGCTCGCTCTCACCGAGAATTTGCCATTCTCGCTCGTCCATTCCCGCACGGCGACTTCTTCGGCCTGCACGCCAGAGAGGCTCGAACCGAGGAACATGGCCCCGGCCAGCAAGGGCCCACAAGCAACCCCTTTCTTTTTCAGTTTTCCATTCTTCTTCATCGTTTCTCAATTGCTTTCCGGAGGTTGAAACACCCCGGATCACCCGAAGAAGCGGAGTCCCCGCAACAGTCGATCTGTCAGGACACGATTTTTTCAGGAGGTTACTTCCACAGGACCTCCAGCAAAAGACACCAAGGCTCCCCCGTTTTTCGAAAGCGTGACTTGGCGGGAAGCGGACGGACGCTTTGCGCTACTGATGCAGCGAGAGCAGGCGCTTTGCTTCCGCGATCAGGAAGTCGAGGTCCATGAAGGGATCGGCCGAGATATCGGACCAAAGCATCCGACCTTTGCCATCGAGGACAAAAGTCCCGTGCAGAGGTTGCTCCTCGAAGTCATCGTGCGCGGTGTATTGGCGGAAGATTTCCTTCTGAACATCGGAGACGAGAGGGAACGGCATCTCTCCCTTGGTGTAGTTGTCCTGCGACTTTTTCAAGTCCTCCACAGTATCGGTCGAGATCGCAAGAATGGGCAGGCCGGCCTTCTCAAAATCGGCATACTGGTCCGCCATCGCAGTCAGTTGCTCGGTGCAATGCAGGCACCCCGCTCCAAGATAAAAGACCAAGATCATCGGCTTCCCCCGATAGTCGGACAAGGAGATCCGCTTGCCGAATTGATCAGGCAGGCTGAATTCCGGAGCGGATGGCGGGGTCCAATGCAGCGGTCCCAACTCGGAAAGGGCCGGGCGAGGCAACAAGTCATCGGCAGGCTCGTGGGGCAAGCGCCAGTCACCGGGATATCCCAGCTCCCTAGCGATCGGGGCCAAGCGGGCAAAGACCGGCAAATCGATCTCGACCTCCGAGGAAAAGGACCGCAGTTCCTCAAACCCTTCCTTCCATAGCGGATCGTCCTTTTTCGCATGATAGAGCACATGGATGGCTTGGGCGAGAGGGAGGGCCCGCTTCTCCTTTTTCTCAATGACCTTCCGGGCAGTCTCGGCCGCTTTCTCGTGCTCGCCGTAAGCCAGCTCGCGCAGCATCGGAGAATGATGACCCGGGCGTTTTGACAATCCCTCAAGCGCCGCCTTGAAATCCCCATTCAAGGCCGCGAGGTAACCCCGCAACTCACTCAGGGTGTTTTCAAACTGGCCCACCGACCGCTGCAGCGGATCGCCCGCCTTTTTAACCAAATCCTCGATTTCCTTGTCCTTTTTCTTTTCCTCCAACGCCTTCTTACGGGCCGCTTCCTTTGCCTCGTCGCGCTGTCTCACAAGCTCCGCCCATTCCTTTTCAATCTCGGAAAGGGTGGCCCGCAATTCCACTTGCTTGCCCAGCTGGGACTGCGCCACCCCGATCAAGCGCAAGCGTGTGAGGTCATCCTCGGGCTTTTCCAGCTTTTCCAACCACGATGAATTGGCGGTCTCGATGGCCTCCTCCCAGAGCTCGGCATGCTCGAGGTAGTCGATCAGGGCCTTGCGACCATACCGAGACGATCCCCGCGAGGTCATGTTGAGCTTCGGGTGCCGCGGGTTGGCCAGCAACGACTTGGCCATGTCAATCCCCGCCCGGACCTTGCCGAGACACATGAAGTTCCGCGAAAGCCACTCGTTGTTGTGGGCATAATTATGAATCTGGTCCGGCAGGAGAAACCACTTCATCATGTGCGCATGATCAACCCGGGCCGAGGCCTGCTGCTGCCAGACCGCATCGTGATAACGCTTGGCCTTGGAATAGATGTGCCCCGGCATGTGCCACATGTGGGCAATCCCCGGCGCGCTATTGCCAAGGCGGGCCGCGGAATCAAGGGCCTCTTCATGCTTCCGATTGTCCCACAAGTGAATCGCATAGTGATGGGCCGGGTGATTGGGACTCTCGGCAAAAACCTGCTCGAGAACAGCATCGAGCCCAACATGGCTGGTGATGGGCACTCCCTTGCGCTGGAACTGCCAGCGACGACACACCAGCAAAGCCTTGGCCTCAAGGTCGTCGGGAAACTTCAGAATCAAATCCTCATAGGACCGCAAAAAATTCCGACGTCGCTTGACGGCGTCTTTTTCTTTCTGATCATCATGGTAGGCGATCTCGGCTTCTAGGTAAGCCCGCTCATGGTCGCTCAGGGACAGGCTCTCGTCCTTGAGCAACTGGGCGGCCCTGCCAATGAAGTCCTTGGCCCGTTTGTCGTTTTCGTAATTGGCCTGCGAGAGCCCCCAGTAAGCCATGGCACACTTCGGATCATGCGCCAGAATCGCACGAAAAGACCGCTCGGCTTCGTAATACCAGAAGCCATGCAACTGCCCCAGCCCCTGATTAAAATACGCCTGCCCCTTCTCCCAAGTGGTGGTGATCGGCAGGTGTATCTCTCCGGTGTCGCCAGTCAGCGGACCGGCCTGACGGGGCCCCTCGTTAAAGGCATGACCGTTGTGGGAATGACCTTCCTTGATGTCGAGATCAGGCTCCTGAGCCAGCAAGGGCACCATCAGGAAGGGAAGAACCGAGAGAAATTTTTTCATGGCAGGGTCAATTTTACGGGGAGGAACGCGCGACCTTTCGCTTCAGCAGTTGTCCACCCGACGAAACCAATCTTCCAAGGACAGTCGGCCAACGATTATCGTCAAGATTTCAATTTTGCAGTGCAGCATTGATTTCGGGTGGGGCTTGCAGTTCAGAGAGGTTTTTTTGGGTGAAGAACAGAACGAAGATGGACCTCCACAAAAAGCGCTGACCCCTTGCAGATCTTTGGCTCCAGATCGAAAGTTGACGCGAATCCCATAGGATCTATCACCATCCTCTCATTTTTCTCCCGCCGAGCATTGAGGAAAACTCGCAAACCTTCATGGTCCCGCCATGAGCCTCATCACTCCGCAGGAAGCCCAAGCCCGCATGCTCGCGGACGCTCGCCCCCTTCCGGCCGAGGTCATCCCCTTTGGAGCCTCGCTTGGGCGTGTGCTGCGCGAAGACCTTCGCAGCGATCGTCCCTTTCCCCCTTTCGACCGCGTGACCATGGACGGGATCGCCTTCCGCTCACGCGACCAGCTGTCCGGCACCCCTCTTCTGGTGCAGGGCACTCACCCGGCCGGGCAGCCCGCTCCACCTCCGCTCAAACCCGGACACTGCTGGCAGATCATGACCGGGGCGGTCTTGCCTACCGACTGCGACACCATCGTGCCCATCGAAGAGGTCACCCTGACCGGAGCCACTGCCCTCGTGCGAAGCCAACCCACACCCGGAAGCTTCATCCATCGCTGCGGGTCCGACGCCCCGGCCGGTAAGGTCGTTCTCAGATCCGGCACCCGCCTCGGTCCGGCCCATCTCGGTCTCCTCGCCACCATCGGGGCCATCAAGGTCAAGGTCACTCGCCTTCCCCGCATTCACATCCTCACCACCGGCGACGAGCTCATCCCGGCCGAAGAAATCCCCAAACCCCATCAACTCCGCCAATCGAACGGACCCACCCTCCTCGCCGCCATCGATCACTGGGGGCCTACCGAAAGAACCTGGCAGCACCTCTCCGACGACCTGGAGTCGATCACCCACGCAATCGAAGCCACCCTAAAGGAAGCCGACCTCATCCTCCTCTCGGGGGGCATCTCAAAAGGCAGCAAAGACTTCGTCCGCCCCGCTCTCGAATCGCTCGTCGGCCCGCCGCTCTTCCACGGTGTGGCCCAGCGCCCGGGCAAACCCCTCGCTTACTGGCCCGGGGTGGTCGCTCTGCCCGGCAATCCCAATTCGACCCTGACCACCTTCCAGCGATACGTCGCTCCGGTCCTGCATCGCCTGACCGGCAGCCCCGAACCCGAGCCCACCACGCTGCCTCTGGCCGACCCCGTCAAACCACACCCTACCCTCACCCTCTTTCTGCCCGCCACCCTGGCTGCCGACGGAAAGATCCGAACGCTCTCGCCCCAAAACTCGGGGGACTTCCTCACCCCGCTCCAGGCCACCGGACTAGTGGAAATCCCACCCGGGCACCACGAACCCACCAGCGCCCGCTTCTTCTGATCACGCAGGCCACTTGCAACTATCTCACCTGGCAAATTCGAAGAAAGCCACCACCGCACGATGGTCCGACGGATAAGGAGCGACCACCAGATCGGCATTCTCCTTGTTCTCCCCGATCACTTGGGCTCTGCGGATCCGGAGGTCCTCGCCCCGGAAATAGACAAAATCGATCCGATCATGGTGGTCTTTGGGATCATCCGCTTTGGTCACCGGCGTCCAAGTGTATCCCGGCTTTGCCAGCTCGTCCGGATGCACCTGCCGCCAGGAATCCTGAAAACCTGCCTTGCCCAGTGCCAGCGAAACCGGGTAGGCCACTTTGATGGGATGGTGCCCGGCCTCGGCGGCCCGCGCGGTCCAGTCGAGATGCGAGGGTTCATTGAAATCACCGGTCAGGAAAACCGGCAGTTCCTGGTCGGGAAGGGATTGGATTTCCCGCAAAAGTGCTTCGACTTGTGGCCCTCGTGTCTTCCAGGCACTGGCCACCGCATCGGCCTCGGTCTTGAGAAAGGGAGCCCGTCCATAAGGAATGCCCAATAGCTGATAGGGTTGATACGGAGCCGGCTTGAAATGAATGTTGAAGACATAAAATTCCTGCCCCGACGGCAATCTCACCTTTACTCCGCTGAGATGTCGTCCCACGATCTCATGGCGCGTCAGGATCGCTTTTGGTCCATTGTCCGAGGCGTTCCAGCCGAGAATTTTGGCCAACTCCGCCGCCTTGCCGCCCGCTTCCTGGAGACCGACGAGATCGGCTCCGGCTAACTCGATCACCTTCGCGGATTGTGAAAGCGGCTGGCCACGGCCCGCTCCCCCGCGCAGCAGGTTGAACCTCATCACCCTTAACTCCG
>JALQTQ010000101.1 GCA_023263995.1 Akkermansiaceae bacterium
CACGGCACGGTCTACCTGACGCGCCATGAGCCGACAGGCCACTTTTGGCTGGTGAACGAAAGCGGGGATTTGATTTTGGCGAAGCTTGCCCCGGAAGGATACCGGGAGCTCGGGCGCCAGAAGGTGCTGGAGCCGACCAACGAAGCGTTCGGGCGTCCGGTGGTGTGGAGTGGGCCGGCCTTTGCCGGTCGCTCGGTCCTGATGCGCAACGACAAGGAGCTGGTGCGGGTCGATCTGTCGTCCAAGTAGGGGCTGTTCCCGGGCTCAGGACGGGTCAGGACTCGGTCAGCCCTTCGCGCGAGAGGTCCTGGACGTCGACCAGTCCCACGGCCCGGCCCTCGTCATCGACCACGATGAGGTCGTCGATGCGGTTTTCGCGCAGGATGCGGACGACTTCCACCGCGAGGTCGTCTTGGCGGACGGTCACCGGGTTGGGGGTCATGTGGTCGGCCACCGGGGCGTCGCCGATTTCGCGGTTGCCCTGGTAGCTGCGGACGAAGTCACCGTGGGTGAAGATGCCGGCGAGGGAATGGTCGGGGTGGACGATCACGGCGGCTCCGGCGCGGGCTTCCATCATGGCCACCAAGGTTTCGCTGACGCGGGCGGTGGCGGGGACGGTGGCGAGGGCCTCGCCGGTGCGCATGATGTCGGAAACGCGGGTGAGGAGGTATTTGCCGAGGCTGCCGCCGGGGTGGAGTTCGGCGAAGTCCTCGGGCCGGAAGCCTCGCTTTTCGAGCAGGACCATGGCGAGGGCGTCGCAGAGGCCGAGCATGTTGGTCGAGCTCGAGGTGGGGGCGAGCTGGAGTGGGCAGGCTTCCTCGTCGACATGGGTGTCGAGCACGAGGTCGCTGTGTCGGGCAAGGGTGGAATCGGGCCGGCCGGTGACCGCGATGAGCCGGGAGGCCCGCTTTTTGGCGTGGGGAAGGAGGGAAATCATTTCGCTTGTTTCCCCGGAGTAGCTCAGGGCGATGACGAGGTCGCCGACCGAAAGGAGGCCGAGGTCGCCGTGCAGGGCATTCTGGCAGTTCAGCGACACCGCGGTGGCCCCGGTGCTGTTGAGGGTGGCCACGAATTTTTTCCCGATGTTTTCCGACTTGCCGACTCCGATGACCACGATTTTGCGCTTTTTTTGAAGCGTTTCCTCGAGCGCGACAATGGTGTGGGCGAAGCTGTCATCGAGTCGGTCGGCCAGCTTGGCAAGCTGGTTCGCTTCGATGGTCAGCACCGCGCGCGCTTTCTTGATCAGGTCCACAGGGTCAGATTGCTGGATCGTGGCCTTTCGGTCAATCTAAGTAAGTCTGGTGATCCGTGGCGGGTTGTTTAGCGTTGGCGGCCGTGATGCAGCGCTTTTTGCCCTATTTGAAATACTTCAAACCGGTGAAGTGGCACTTTTTGGGGAGTGTCTTTGCGGGCTTGGTTTATGCAGCGGCGACGGGAGCAGGGCTTCCGCTGGCCGCCAAGGTGGTCTTGCCCTTTATTTTTGAGGACGACCAGGCCGGGGGAATCATCGGCGGGGGGCAAGCGAGCTTCTTTGTTGAGGGGCTCCAGAACTGGTTTGCCCGACTTCCCGGCGATTGGGTTCTTTTTGCGGCCTGTGCCTGGCTTCCCCTGATGTTTTTCCTTCGGGCGGTCGGGGGCTTCGCGAGCAGCTATCTGATCAGCTATTGCGGGTATCGCTTTCTGGAGCAGGTGCGCGATGAAACCTTCAGCAAGTTGCAGAATTTGCCGTTGTCCTTCTTTGAAAAGCGGCAGGCGGGTGACTTGGTGGCGCGGATGGTGGGCGATGCCGAGGTGGTGAGGTCCACCGTAGACAAGGTTGCGGTGGATCTGATCAAGCAGCCGGCGGTCCTGGTTTCCGCCCTCGTCTTTCTTCTTTCCGAGGCAGTCTCGAACCAGGGGACTTCGCTGGTGCTTTTTGCCATTTTTTCCATCCCGCTCTGCGTCTTTCCGCTCCGCTCGATCGCCAAGCGCCTGGGTAAAAAAGCGGAGCTCTTGCAGCAGAATGCCGGTGATTTGAGTGGGCAGATTTCCGAATCGATCCAGGCTCCAATTGAAATCCGGGCCTACAACCTTCAGGAGGCGGTGACAACGAAGTTTCGCAGCACCGTGAAGGGAATCATCCGCTTCTCGATGAAGGTGACCAAATATCGTCAGATGATTTCTCCGGTGGTGGAATTCATTTCGGTGGTCGGATTGACGGTGGCAATATACTTGGGGGCCGAGCAGGGGATGAAGCTGTCGAGTTTCATGGCGATCGCGATGGCTCTCTACCTCTGTTATGAGCCCGTCAAGAAGCTGGGAACGATCCAGAGTCATTTGAAACAAGCCGATGTTTCTCTCAGTCGAATCGAGGAAATCTCTTTGGCGGTGGATGATCTCGACGATCCTACCTTGCCCCGATCGCCGGATCAATTTGTGCCTGAAATCCGGTTGGAGGGAGTGGAGTTCGGGTATGGGGGAGAGTCGGTCTTGCGAGGGATTGACCTTGTCATCGAGCCGGGCGAATGTGTGGCCTTGATCGGGCCAAGCGGCGGTGGGAAGTCGAGTCTCTTCAACCTGATCCCGCGCTTTTACGATCCGACAGTTGGGCGGGTTTTGGTGAGTGGGTTGGAGGTGCGAGAGTGGTGTAAGAGTGACCTCCGGGACCGGATCGCCTTGGTGTCCCAAACCGCCTTGCTTTTTCAGGGAACGATCCGGGAAAACATTCGTCTGGGGCGACCGAGGGCGAGCGATGCCGAGATTGAGGAGGCGGCCCGCAAGGCCAATGCCCATGATTTCATCCTCCGTCAGGAAAAGGGATACGAGACCATGGTTTCGGAAATGGGCCGGAGTTTGTCGGGGGGGCAGCGGCAGCGCATTGCCATTGCGCGGGCCTTCCTCAAGGACGCCCCGATCCTCTTGCTGGACGAGGCAACCAGTGCGCTCGACAACGAAAGCGAGGCGGCTATCCAGCGTGAGTTGGCCGTGCTGGTGAAGGGGAGGACCACCCTGTTGATTGCTCACCGGCTGTCCACCACCAAGATCGCCAACCGCGTGGTGGAGTTGGACCAGGGACGGATTGTCTCGGAGCGCGCAGAGGCTTAGAGGCTGTCTGAAAAAGGCTCGCAGCCCGCCAGGGTTCATTCAAGTCCGCCCGGCGAAGCCGCTATTTAATCAACCCAATCCCAAACAGAACGCTCAATTGGGATTTTTCAGACGGTCTCTTAGGATTGGCGGGAGGCTTCAACCGCCCGGGCGCAGCGGAGAATGGTTTGCTCCCCGAGGTGGGGACCGAGGATTTGGAGCCCCACGGGGAGGCCTCCGACCGGTTCAAGCGGAACCGAGATCCCGCAATTACCGGCAAGGTTGGCGGAGAGGGTGAAGATATCGGCGAGATAATGCTTGAGCGGATCGCCGGAGGCGTCGCCCATCTTGGGAGCCGGTTCGGGAGCGACCGGAGTGAGGATGGCGTCAACGGCCTCGAAGGCCTGCTCGAAATCGCGTCGGATCAAGGTGCGGACCTTCTGGGCCCGAAGATAATAGGCGTCGTAGTAACCGGACGAAAGCACGTAGGTGCCGAGGATGATGCGGCGTTTGACCTCCGGTCCGAACCCGGCTTCGCGGCTGTCCTTGTAGAGGGAGAGCATCTCGGCGGGGTTTTCGGAACGATTGCCGTATCGTACGCCATCGAAGCGGGAGAGGTTCGAGGAGGCTTCGGCCGGGGCGATGATGTAGTAGGTGCCCACGGCGTATTCGGTGTGCGGGAGGGAAATCTCCACCAGCTCTGCGCCCAGTCCTTCCAAGGTCTTGGCGGCGCTTTCGACCCGTTCCCGCACGAGGGGAGAGATGCCATCAGTGAAGTATTCCCGGGGGAGGCCGAGCTTCATGCCGGAGACCCCATCCTCAATGCCGGCGGTGTAGTCGGGGACCGGGTTGGTGAGCGAGGTGGAATCACGGGGGTCGTGGCCGGCGAGGGCGTTGAGCAGGAGGGCCGCGTCCTCCACCGTTCGGGTGAGGGGCCCGATTTGATCGAGCGAAGAGCCGAAGGCCACGAGGCCGTATCGGGAGACGCGACCGTAGGAGGGCTTGAGGCCGACAACCCCGCAATGGCTGGCCGGCTGACGGATGGAGCCACCGGTATCGGAGCCGAGGGTGGCGGGGATGAGATCGGCGGCCACTGCGGCAGCCGAGCCACCGGAAGAGCCGCCGGGGATGTGGCCGGGGGCCGCGGGGTTTTGGGTGGTTTGAAGAGCTGAATTTTCAGTCGAGGATCCCATCGCAAACTCATCGAGATTGGTTCGACCGAAAGGGATGGCACCGGCGGCGCGAAGGTGGGTGATGGCGGTGGCGTCGTAAGGTGCGGTGTAGGCTCCTTTCAGAAACTGCGAGGCGCAAGTGCACGGTTGCCCGGCCACGTTGATGTTGTCCTTGATGCCGATGGGGAGCCCGCCGAGGGGGAGGGAAAGGTCGGCCTGATCGGCCTCGGCGAGGGCGGCCTCGGGATCAAAGGAAAGGAAGGCACCGACTTCGGTGTCGCGCGATGAGACCTGGGCGATGACGTCCTCCACGATCTCGCGGGCGGAGGTTTCACCTGAGGTCAATTGACGTCGCAGAGTGGTCAGAGAGGAGGCGGAAAGGCTCACGGGTGATTCGTTTACGGGGTGATTGAGGGTCAGGCGTCGACGACTTTGGGAACGCGGAGTTGTCCGTTGGCTTGGTCGGGGGCGTTTTGGAGGAGTCCGGAGGGGGGCAGGCTCTCGACGGGGACGTCCTCGCGCACGCGATTGACGAGGGCATAGGCGTGGGCGGTGGGCTCGATCCCCTCGATGTCGACTTCCGAGAGTTTTTCGATGTAGCCCATAATCTCCTCGAGCTGGCTTCCGTAGCGAGTGACCTCTTCGTCGGTGAGGTTGATGCGGGCGAGGTTGGCGACGTAGCGCACGTCGATGTGTGGGTCGGCCATGGGCAGAGAATGTACCGGACCGGGAGGGGAGGAAAATGGAAAAGAAAGTAGGGATTGATTTTCCGGATGAGAAGGGACGCTCGGAGGGTCAAGCGGCTTCCGCTTCTTCCATTTGACGCTCCCAGATGTAACGCTGGAAGAGGACTTTGACCGCGGCGGTAAGGGGGACGGCGAGGAGGGCCCCGAGGAATCCTCCCAGCAGGACCGACCAAAAGATCATCGAGAAGATGACGGTCATGGGGTGGAGTCCGACGGAATCACCAACGATTTTTGGGGCGGTGACGAGTGAGTTGATTTGCTGAACCACCACGAAGATAGCGACGACCCCGAGGATGTATCCCCACTGAGGAAGGCCGAAGGGCGGATCAGGGGGGAAACTGTGAAAATAGGCAATGATGCAAGCGGGGACGAGGCAGATGATGTTACCGATGTAGGGAATGATCCCAAGAAAGGCCATGAAGACCCCGATGAGGAGTCCGTAGGGGAGTTGGAAAATGGTGAGGGCAAGACCCACCAAGATTCCGTCGATGAAGGCCACAAGGACTTGCCCGCGGAAAAAAGAGATGAGGTAACTGTTGATCTCCTGCAGGGTTTCCACGACTTCATCTTTGAATTTCGAAGCCCGGAGCGGGAGGTAGTCGGTCCAGCTCTTCTTGATGCCTTCGCTCTCCTTCAGGAAATAGTAGAGATAGATCGGGACCATCGCAAATCCGATGACGAGGCCGAAGAAGCCGAGAATTTTGCCCGAACTATCGAGGAGCCAGCCCAGCGTTTGTTTGCCGAAGCCAGAGAGCCACTGTCCTCCTTTCGTGACTGCGAAATTTTGACGCGCGATCGTTTCTCCGGGATGAGCGACTCCCGCGAGGGGGGGGGTGCTATTCCAGTCCGAGGCAAAAAGATCGTTGATGTCTCCCGGACTTTCGTCGTTTTCGTTTTTGAGGAGACCCGTTTGAGGGTCAAGGCGCCATTTGCTGTCATTTGGCCCAATGAGTGATCCCCCGTCTTCGAGCCGCTTTTTGACGGCGAGGGAGTCTTTTTGGAAGGCTGCGCGCATGATCCACCCGTAGAGGTGATGCTTTTTGGCGGAGGCGATGGTTTCCTCCTTCAACCAGCTGACGGAGCTGCTGTCCTTTTCACCAAAGGCATTGTTGACTTGAGTGGAGAGCTTCGAACCCACGAAAAAGAGGAGGATGCCAAAGAACGACAGGAAGCCGGCGAAGACGGTCATGATTCCTTTGATCCGGGAAAAGCCTTTCTTCTGGAGATACCGAACGAGCGGGTCGAGGAGGTAGGCGACGATCCCGGCTACGGCCAACGGAACGAGGACAGGTTGCAGGAAGCCGAAAATGGAACTGATGAGCCAAATCAGGCCCACCAAAAGCCCCCCGATGATCAGGATGGCAAGGCCGGTCACGGCTTTCCAAAGAGTGCGTTTTTGAAATTCGCTGGGGAACGGCTGTCGGTCGTCTTGCTCCATATTGACTAAACTGCGCGGGGCAGGTGAGTGGGGAAAGGGTAAAGTGATGTCGGGTCCGCCTCAGTTCAGGCCACCCGCGCGATGCGGTCGAGCACTCCATTGACGAAGGAAGCCGCCTCCTCACCGGAAAAATCGCGGGCCAGCGAGACAGCCTCGTCGATTGAAATGGCGGGTTCGAGGTCGGACCGTTTGAGGATTTCCCACGTGGCAAGGCGAAGGATGGCGAGATCGACCCGGGCCAAACGGCCGAGTTCGAAGTTAGTGGCGGCCTCGTTTATGACCGTGTCGAGTTCCTCGACACAAGCCGAGACCTTTTCGGCGAGGTTTCTGGCTTCCTCGGCGAGTCGATCCATTTCCTGCCGGAGCTTGTGGAGGTGGTCGAGATCACGTTGCTCGGGGTGGTTTTCCGGGAAACGCACCATGCGGGCTCGCTGGTCGTAGGTGTCGAGTTTGGCAACGAGATCGAGGAGTGCTTTCTCGCGGAGTGCCGGGAAGGCTTCGAGTCGGGCGACAAGGGCCGCGCGGTTTTTGCGCAGAGGATCCGACTGGAGCAGGAGTTGGTCCAGTTCACGACGCCAGCCGCCGGTGTTGGCCTTGGTGAGGGGGAGGAGGTGAGCTGCTTGTTCGGCCCATTTCATTTCGGCCGCCGCGAGGGCCTTGAGGTCGCGGGCTAGCTTTTCCGAAGGGTCGAGGGCAAGAATGGCAGTAGCGTGGTCGATGAAAAACTGGTGGAGTTTTTCGGCCGTGGTTTCGCGTCCCTGTTGGAGGTGGGCGAGGGTCTTCACCCGGGCACGATCGTAGGTGAGGCGGGCGCGGTCGTTGACAAGTTCCCAAAAGCCGGGACCGCCTGCGTTTTCGGGCGACGTGGCGAGGGCGTAGAGATACTGGACCGCGGCTTCGCGGACTTGGCGTCGGCTAGCCATTGCTCGGGTGAAGGCGCAAGGATTGGTTGGCGCGGCGAACCTCGTTCATGATCTCGATGATGTCGAGCGCGCTGCGGGCCGCCTCGCGACCGCGATTGATGGTCTTGCCGATGCACCGGGCATAGGCTTGTTTTTCGTCCTCGACGAGCAGGACTTCGTGGATAATAGGGGTGGCTTTCTCAATCGCGAGGGTTTGCAGCGAATGGGTCACCGAAGTGGCAACGAGCTCGGCGTGAGCGGTCCCTCCGCGAATGATGCAGCCGAGGGCGATGATGCAGTCCGGCTTTTCCACCTCGAGCAGGGCCTTGCAGACCACTGGAATTTCGAAGGCACCGGGGACGCGGACGAGGTCGACGCGCGCGTTGACCGCAAATTGGTCAATTTCCTCCACGGCATTTTCGACAAGGGCGTCGGTGTATTGCTGGTTGAATTTTGCGGCAACGATCGAGATTCGCATTTTCCCGCCAACGGGAACCCGGGGTTGAGGAGGAATGGTGGCCGACATGGTGCGGGGAGGGGATACAGGGTCGCGGGAGGGTTTGTCAATCAGAGGGAATGGCCCATGCGAGTACGCTTGGTCTCGAGGTATCTCTCGTTGTGTGGGTTTGCAGGGAGACGAATGGGGACCTGTTCGACAATTTCCAGGCCGTATCCCTCCAAGCCCACCACTTTTTTGGGATTGTTCGTGAGGAGGCGGATCTTTCGCACTCCGAGATCGTAGAGCATCTGCGCTCCCATGCCATAGTCGCGGAGGTCGGACCCGTAGCCAAGTTTTTCGTTTGCCTCGATGGTGTCGAGTCCCTGTTCCTGCAGTTTGTAGGCATGGATTTTGGCGGCCAGGCCGATGCCCCGCCCTTCCTGTCGGAGGTAGAGAAGAACACCACCTTCTTTGGCAAGGTGGGCCAAGGCGGTGTGGAGTTGCCCGCCGCAATCACAGCGGCGCGAACCGAAGACATCTCCGGTGAGACATTCGGAGTGGACGCGCACGCTCGTCGGCTTCTCCGGATCAATTTCCCCGTGAACCAGGGCAAGGTGCTCGGACTGATCGGTGTTGACGCGGTAAAGATAGCAATCGAACTCCCCGAAATCGGTGGGCAGGGAAATGACTTCCTCGCGTGTCACAAGGCGCTCGGAGCGGCGGCGGTATTCGATGAGCTGGGCGATGGTGCAGGACTTCAACCCATGCTTCGCTTGGTATTCGCCAAGGTCCCCGACCCGTCCCATCGTGCCGTCTTCGTGCATGATTTCGCAGATCACCCCGGCGGGGGGGAGTCCGGCAAGGCGGGCCAAGTCAACGGCGGCCTCGGTGTGGCCGGCTCGTCGAAGGACCCCGGCTTCCATCGCTACGAGCGGGAAAGTGTGCCCGGGTTGGACGAAGGATTCGGCGGTCGATTCGGGGTCGGCGAGCAGGCGGATGGTTCGGGCCCGGTCGGCGGCGGAAATTCCGGTCGTGATGCCTTGCGCGGCATCGATCGAGACGGTGAAAGCGGTTTTGTGGGCCTCCCGGTTTTTCGGGGTCATGGGAGGAAGATCGAGGGCCCGGGTGCGCTCTGGGAGGATCGGGGTGCAGATCAGCCCGCGTCCGTGGTTTGCCATAAAGGCGATCGACTCTGGGGTGGTGAGGGCGGCCGCACCGATGAGGTCAGCTTCGTTTTCACGTCCGGGATCGTCCACCACGATGACCAGCCGTCCGGCTTTGAGCTCGGCGACGATTTCGTCGATCGGGGAAAATTGGAGCTCGCTCATGGGTGGAGGATGATGACAGCGAATCGCAGCCGTGCAAGATCAGGTCATCAATGCAGGACATCATCGAGTTGGTCGGGCTCGAGGATGCCGAGGTCGACAAGAAAGTGATCAGCAGCCCGCAGGGTGATTTCGTAGTTTTTTTCGTCCGAGTTGTAATTAAAGAAGGTGTGGCCGGCCTTTTCGAATTCCATCAGGTCGCAGCGGTTGCGGCGCTTGCGGTATTTTTTGGCAAAGCGCTGGGACATTTCGAAGGGAACCACGCGGTCCTGCTTGGCATGGAAGATGAGGCAGGGTGGGAGGTTCTTTTGAGGGAGGTAACGCAGGGGACTTTGGATCTTGCCATCGCGCGAGGTGGCGAAGCGGTCGTTACCGATCCCCTTTGGCGAGGTGTCGCTGATGGGGCCGAAGAGGATCAGAGCCTCGGGCCGGGGGGAAGGGCCGAGGTCGGGGAGGTGGGGATGCAGGGTGGCAGCAAGAACCGCATTGGCTCCGGCGCTCGCTCCCACTGCGACCGTTTGCGAGGCATCGATGCCCATGCTTTCGGCGTTGGCCTTGAAGAAAGAGAGGGCTTTTTTGACGTCGGAAATGGCCGCTTCCGGATTGCCGTCAAAGAGGGCTTTGGTGCGGTATTCGAGGGTGGCTGCGACCATCCCGCGGGAGGCAAAGTGGTGACAATGGGGCACAAACTGGGTGGGGGCGGAGATGTCCCAGAGGCCCCCGTGGAAAAAAAAGATGGCGGGCTTGCGGTCGCGTTCGTAGTCGAAGTCGCTCGGGAAATAAAAATGGGACTGCAGTGAACCGGCCGGGGTTTCGCGGTAGAGGTAGGTGGTGGCGGAGGAGAGGATTTCCTGGTTGCGGGCATCGCCAATCAGGGGGGACTTCGGGAGATTGCTCATGTATTTGGAAACCGCGCATGGATCTTGGCGTAGAAAAGCTTTTCCAAATGCGACCGCAATTGTCCATAGTTTCCCCATGGAGCGGCTGATTTTGCTATTCGGGATGCTGGCGGTGATCCTGCCCGCTTCCTCCCGTGCCCAAGATGAAGCCCAACTGGTCGGGCATCTGAAAGGCCTCTACGAGGATTGGCGGGATTCGATGATCCGGCAGGATACGGCAACTTGGCGACGTTTGACCTCCACTCGGCGGCAGATTTCGGTGCGCAACCGGATTTGGAGTGAGAAGCGTCGCTTTCCTGATGCTGTTTTTCTCGCTGAGTTGAAACCGCCCGCCCTTGATTCGCTGCAGGCAATGAGCGTTCGGGTCAATGGCAACACCGCCAAGGCGACTTATTTTGGCAAGGCCGACTTCGGAGTCGGAGGCGAGCCGACCGACAATCTCTATCTCATTTCATACGTGAAGGAAGCCAGTGGTTGGAAATACGACGGCGCGGAGTTCGTGACACTCGCTGCCTTGCCCGAGGTGCGCGAGCAGTTGCGGTCAGGCGACAAGAGCTTTTTGGAGGGGGATGATTTCTTTCCCGATGGGGTGGTCAAACCGGCTCCTTTGGCCATTCCGGGCCCGGCACAATACATTGCCAAGGCCTATGTCTTTTGTCCCGGCCGCGAGGTGCGCCTCCTGGTGAACAAGATTTCCTCGCACCTTTTCCAGAACACCAAGCGGGCCGATGTGGTGGTCGGGGGGGCGAAGGATGGACTCAACGAGGTCCAGTTCGCCATCAAGGACATCCCGGGAGGGGATCCCGAGGCTCCCATTGCGGTCCGCATCTATCTCCTCTCAGAGACAGGCAACAAGCCTTTGAAGGCACTGGAATACCAAATCGAGGACGGCGGCAAGCCGAAGGAGTCCGGAACCCTGAACTTCGTTCTCACACCAGAAATGGCCGTGAAGCTGGTCGGCCGTTGATTGTTGAAACTTTTACCCCCGGGAACTCTTTGTTCGACCTCATCACAAACCACTGGCGGGCCGGAATCGAGATTCTAGTCCTATGGATCCTGATCTATCAGGTCTACCGGGTCTTCCGGGCCACTCGGGGGGCCCGCATTTTGGTTGGCCTCGGGGTGATGGTGATCCTGCTCACCCTGGCCTCCCAGATTCTCGAACTCAAGGTCATCGAGTGGATCATCAAGAGCGCAGCGGCCATCCTGGCCTTTGCCCTTCTCATCATCTTCCAGCCGGAACTCCGCAACGGGCTGGCACGCCTCGGGAGCGCCAACCTCTTTTCCTTTTCCACGACTCAACAGAAGGTCTTTCTCGAAACACTCACCGAGTCGGTGGTGAGGTTGTCCAAGAAACGATTCGGGGCGCTCTTTGCAATCGAACGCAGTATCGATCTCGATGAATACGAAGCCACCGGAGTGACGATCGATGGGGTGCTTTCGGTCGAACTGGTGGCAACGATCTTTCATCCGAAGACGGCCTTGCACGATGGTGGATTGATCCTGAAAAAAGAACGGGTCGCTTCGGCTTCCTGTATTTTTCCGGTGAGCCAGAAGGAATTGCTCGACCGGTCACTCGGTCTGCGCCACCGGGCTGGATTTGGGATCAGCGAGGAAACCGACGCGGTCGCGATCGTGGTCAGCGAGGAGACCGGCTCGATTTCTAT
>JALQTQ010000102.1 GCA_023263995.1 Akkermansiaceae bacterium
GGAATCTCGGCATGGCCGGGTGCGATCGCGAGAATGCCTCCGAAGAGGCCTGTCATTGCTTTTTGTTTCATGGTTGCTTTCATGTTTTTTGGGAAAATTCATCTCACTGGCCGGAGGCGAAAGAAGGCCTGCGATTGCGGGGGAAGTTGCTGGTTGACCATGCTGCCATCCCGGATGGCAGGGGTGGTGAGCGGGTTCCAAGTGTCGAGATCCGAGGAAAACTCGGGATGGAAGAAGGGAGAGGTGAGCTGCCAGCGGAGCTGTCGATCCGGCAACACCTCCAACACCGGAACCGGTTCGGAGAGATCTGGTATCCCGTTCGCATTGCGGTCGGTCGAGAGAGTGATCGCACTCAATACCGGAACCCCCATAAAGGTCAGCGAATCATCGGGCCCGAGGGCCTCAAGTAATTCCAAGGCGGTCAGCGGAACTTCGTTTTCACGGTCAGACTGATAGCGGCTGGTGGTGGGGTCGAAGTGAAAGGAACGACCTTCGCGGTCGAGGATTCCGTGCGCCACCACCCCGGTCTCGGAAAATTCTCCGAGCGAAGCTTGCTCTTCCAGAATGATGAGGCGCGCTTTTTTTGAGGGATCCTCCCGGTCACTGGAATGGAAGGTGACACTGTGTCCGATAGCCGGGGCGGTGCCACTGTCAAACGAGAGCAGAAAGGCCGTGAGATCCCGCTTGTCTTTTTGTCGTGCCGCAAGCGGGCGCGAGATGTCGTCGAGGAGATGCAGGCTGTAGGGATGGCCGATGGGAAGGTCGTGGAGGCTACCGTCGGACCCGAGCCCAAAGCCCGCCAGTGAACGGGCCCCGGGTGCCGGATTGAGATGGTGACGGTGGTAGAGGGTCCGGAAGGGAGTGTCCTTCAGTGGTTGGAAGGAACCGACGGTGGAAGGAAGGTCGATGTTGTTGCTCGAGCCGCTGGGAAGATGGTGGCAGGCCGCACAGTGGTTGTCAAAAAGGGTGTACACCGCGATCCCGGCAAGGGGATCCCCGCCATGGAGTTCGTCGGGGAGGTTCCGGTCGAGCTTCAGGTTGGGGTTGGGATGGTGCCTCAGGGTTTTCAGATAAGCCGCGACGAGATCCATGTCTTCGGCCGCCAGCGCTTCGGCGGCAAGGAGCTTGGGGAAGGTGGAGTTGAAAGACTGGATCGAAGGCTTGTCGCCCCGCCAGTGCAGTTTCGTTTGCTCGACGAGTCCAATCAGGGTTTGCGTGACCATCGGTCCCTTCATCGGATGCATCTCCCGGTCCTGAAAAAGATTCGGTTCATGCACTGAGAGAAGTGCTCCGGGAACGGTCAAGACCTCGCCGTTCGGGTCACCCAGATTCCAAGCCATACCATCCCGTTCCAGATCGATATGGCAACTGGTGCAGGAAACCGAGCCATTGCCCGAGAGTCGGGCGTCAAAGAGGAATCCGCGCCCCAACTTGAGATCGTCGGCCAGATCGGGAACCGTTCCGAGCGACGTCTCGGCGATCACGGTGCCGTTCTTGCGATCGATGGTGGAAAGGGTATGGGACAATTGATTGAGGACATAGAGGTGTGGAAGGGTGGGGTGGAGGGCCAGCCCGCGGGGGCCGCGAACTGTTTGGCCCGAGCGGGGCGAGGCCCCGTCGGGAGAGCGAAGGTCCAGCAGGGTTGAGCGTTCCAGGGTTTCCAGATTGAGGCGGACCAGACGGTCGGAGCCGAAGGCTGCCAGCCAAACGTGGTTCCCATCAGGTTCAACCACCGTGGTCATGACCTGGGCCAGGGCGGTGGGGGCAGCTTCGGAATCGATGACCGGAAAAAGAAGGTCGGGGTCGGGGTTGAGATCAATCTGTCGGGCAATGCTCCCGTCCGCGACCAAGGCCAGACGGCTTTGCGCGAAGCGGCCCCGGAGTTGTGGTTCGAAGCGAATGAGATTGCGGGCCTCCGAGTTGGGCGCGAGGAGACGGCCGTCGGGGAGCTGGTTCAGCGAAAAGAGGTTGGTCCCGATGTTTCCGAGGTAAGTGATGTCCGAATAGTCATCGGCTGCGATCAGGGCGAGGTCATGGTCGACCACCTCGTAGGAAATCTTGGGATGATCGACCGGGACGATGCGGGCGGTTTGGGGTGGTGGGAGATCGGGAGACGCCCAGTCCGGGACCTCTTGCGGCGGGGCCACCTGACGGGGCAGGATGGTGGTGCCATTGCTGGTATAAAAAAAGGAAACGGCCAGGGTGCTCTGGTCGGGGGACACCACCAGGGAACGGGGGAACAATCCTTCGAGGGGGATCTCAGCGGTCTTGGCCCGCGTCTCGACATCAAAAACATCGATGCGATTATCCCGGGAACAGGTGACAAAGGCCAGATGGTCAATGAAGGCGACATCGCCCGGCTCATCTCCGGTGGAGAGGCTAGCCACCACGGTGTGGTCAGTGAGAGAGACGATCGAGATGGAGTCCGAGAGTTCATTGACCACCCAGATTTCATCGGACGTGCGGCGTCTCACGCTCACCGGCAGAAGTCCCACGGGGATCTCGCGAATGAGGAGAGGGGCCGCCCCGGTGGCATAGATCGAGAGGCGAGCCTGCGCTGAATCGAGTGCGAAAAGTCGGGAGCCATCCGCTGAGATTTCGAGCGGGTGCACCTGTCGGGCGAAAAAGGCCTGTTCCTTTGCGGAGAGAATCGGAAGAGGGATCAGAACGAAAAAGAGGAATGACGATTTTAAGAACATGGCAAGGCGGGTGGTCCCATGGCGGGACCGAGGTCAATTGGGAGAGGCCGACAAAACGAGCGAGCCGGTCGAAAGGGCAGCAGCGCAGCCCAGTGTCAGGATCAGAGCCACACTTTCCGGAGAGAGGACGGCCTTCGGATAGCCCCGAGGAAGGGGTAACGAGGTTCGATCCGCGTCCCGGCGAGTCCCTTTGGTGACCTCGCGGTCACCGGGAGGTTTGGCAAGTGAAGCTCCTCAGGAGAGGGCTTGGGGAGGGGGCGTGGGAACCCGAGAGTGTCGGGTCACGCGAGCAGTGAGCGACGGCCCGCTCTCCGGAAAGACCAGTGGGACAAGCCATTTGGGTTGGGTGGCGGCCAGGGTGTCGGGTTGGGGGAAATCAAGCCGCAGCGTCTTTTGCTCGTCGGATGGCTGCAAGGGAGGGTGCTCAGGCGGCGATTTTTTTTGGCGGGCCACTGCGATCTTACGACACATTTCGCAGGGATAGTCTCCGCCAAAGGTCATCTCGGCGGCCTCACTGAGGCTGCGTTCCTGGGAGTAGTTTTGCAACATCGCGCCCCATGCCCAAACCTGTAATAGGTTCAAGGGCCCAATTGCCAAAGGGAGGCAACAGGTGAGGAGAAAAAGGGCGCGCAGTTGAGCCATCAAGACCGAGGGTAAGGGAAGTCGCAGGAGCAATACCGACGTCATTTTGAGTTTTTTCCAAGAACTCCCGGTTTTTTCCACATCGAAGCCGCCTCTGCGATCATCCAGACTTCGATCAGGAGAGTGAGGAAGCCGAAGCAGAAAAGCAGCCAGTTGTGGTTTTGGGCGAAGTCTCTGAGATTGAGTGACATCGCGATGGCGGGGAGAATGAGCATGAGGATGCCCGGGGCCAAGGCAAAGGCAACGGGTAGGCCGCGTCGGCGGAGCCAAAAGGTGATGACGAGAAAAGCCAGCCCGGCGAGCAGCTGATTGATGGCCCCGAAGAGCGGCCAGAGGAGGATTCCGCCGCTGCCTGGAGCTTTCCCTTCGCCGCCGGGGAGTCGGGCGATCAAGTAGGCGATGACAATCGCAAAGACGGTCGCGGCGTGCCGGTTGGTCAGCCAGTAGAGCGGATTGCATTCGACATACTCGCCGATCCTGCGGCCCTTCACGCGGTGCCGCGGGGCAAGGGTCCCTGCCAGTTCCTGAACAACATAGCGTTGAAGTCGGCAGGCGGTATCGAGGGTGGTGGCGGCAAAGGAAGCGACAAAGACCCCCATCAGGGCGATGGCAAAAGAAGGGGCTATCCCGAGAGCCTTGAGGAAGTTTGCGCTCCCTTCCACAAAGGCCCCGACTTTGGACGCGAGGGCATTGGCCGAATTCCAACTCTCGTAGCGAGCCTCGAAGGCGGCTTGCCCAGAAAGGAAGGCCTCCCCGCTACCCGTTCCCAGCCCAAGGCCGGAGACACAGGCCAAGATGACGAGAATGGCCAGGAATCCCTCCACCAGCATGGAGCCGTACCCCACGAAGCGGGCGTCGGTCTCGCAGCTTAACTGCTTCGACGAAGTCCCGGACGAGACGAGGCAATGAAATCCGGAAATGGCCCCGCAGGCGATGGTAATGAAGAGGAAGGGGAAGATTGGAGGTGCACCCTCGGGGTTCCAGTGAAAGGCCGGGGCAACGATCTCGAGGGAGCGTCCGGCATCCCCGCCAGGTGGAGTGGCGCCCCCAAAAAGGGCGGCCGCGACCAGTCCCAACACCACCAATCCCAAGGTGGAGAGAAGCTGCAGGCTGTTAATGTAATCGCGCGGCTGAAGGAGGCTCCAGACCGGTAGGACTGAGGCCAGGTAGCAGTAAGCGAGAAGGATGGTGACCCACGTGATGACGGGAAGGCTCCCTAGCCAGGCGTTGAAAGAGCCGAGCGGGCCACGATCTCCGTAAACCACCGAGAGATACATCACCGCCAAAGAAATCAAAGAGGGAATGAGAATACGGGCCCCTTTGCGATGAAGTGCCACCCCGATCACCAGGGCGAGGGGAATCTGAATCAGGCAGGGGAAGATGGCCTGCGGAAAGGCCTTGAAGACGCTTGCAATGACCAGCCCGAAGATGGCGAGGACAATGGTCAGGGCCAGGAAGAGGATGGAGAGAAAGAGGATGCGGGTGCGACGGTTGATCACGCGGCCAGCCACCTCACCAATCGTTTGACCGCGATTGCGTAGCGATACCACGAGGGATCCCAAATCATGAACCGCCCCAATGAGGATTGAACCGAAAATCACCCAGAGCACCGCCGGAACCCAACCCCAGATAACCGCGATGGCGGGTCCGACAATGGGACCGGTGCCAGCGATCGAGGTGAAGTGATGCCCAAAGACAATGCTCTTCTTGGTCGGGACGAAATCATTGCCGTCTTGCAGCGAGACCGAGGGAACTCGCGCCTCGGGGTCGAGTTTGAAGAGCTTGTTCCCCAACCACTTTCCGTAGGTGTGGTAGGCGATGAGATAGAGAGCAAAGGCCCCGAAGGCAATGGCAAGGGTTGTCATAAAGCGGACGAATTCTGTTTGTCTTCCAGTGCCTCAAAGACCGGGGGAGGGACGTATCGGCGGACCGTTTCCTGCCATCCCGCCGGGCCGATCAGGCCGGTGACCATACTCGAGGAAAGCTCGGCCTTGTCGCGGGGGGGCATCAGGAAAACGGTGTTGATCTCAGGGGCCATGTCGCTGTTGATGTGGCGCATGACCCGTTCGTATTCGTAGTCACCGGGCGACCGAATCCCTCGAAGGATGAATTCGGCCCCGAGTTCGCGGGCGTAATCGACGAGATAGCGGTTGTCGAAACAGGTGATGGTGAGCCGCTCGCAGGACGGAATGGAGGCGCGAAGAAGCTCGATGCGCTCTCTCGTAGAAAAGGTGTAGTGCTTGTGGGGGTTTTCTCCGATGGCCACCACGAGCCGGTCAAAAAGCGCGAGCCCCTGGCTGACCATCCAAAGATGTCCATTGGTCGGTGGGTCGAAACTGCCCGCGTAAACCGCTGTCTGCATGGCTTCCTTAAATCATTTTCTCGATGGAGGCACGAGCACGCATCTTCTTCATCCAGCGCTCGAAATTGGCCTTCTTCTTTTCCGCGATCACTCGGAGCTTGAGTTGTTCTCGGACTTCCTCGAAGGGCGGAGCCGGTCCAAGAGCCCGCTTCTCAACTTGGATGATATTGTAGCCGGTTTGCTCCTCGATCGGCCCCATGAGGTCGTTGCCTTCGGTCTCGAAAAGGAGAGTGGCAAACTGCATGTTGAGATCAGGCCTGGGAACATCTTGCCACAGTCCGCCATTTTCGGCGCGCGAGTCTTCCGAGTAGGTTTTGGCGAGAGTGGCAAAATCCCCGCCGTTCTTGAGTTTCTCCATGACACGCTCCGCTTTCAGAAGCTGGCTCGCGGGATCGGCCCCCACCTTGCGAAGGTAGATGCGCCGATAGGTCACGATATCCTTGGCACGGTCACGGTTGACCACTTTCCAAGTCTCGTATTCTTCCCGTAACTCGCTTTCGCGCGGGGCCGCGACATCACCGAAGTGCTGCATCCGTACGATTTGCACCAGAATCTCACGTTTTTGTTGCTGCTTGAACTGATCCCGGGTGACCCGGGTGGCTTCCAAGTATTTTTTGAAGAGATCTTCGTCACCGTTGTATTGGTTCTCCACGATACGCCCGATTTCCTCCTCGACTTGCTGATCAGTGATCGCGTCGATCTTGTCCTTGAACTCGGAAAAAATGATCGCCCGGTCGATCAGTTCATTCAGGACCAGTTCTTTGTATTGCTGGAGCTGGGTTTGGTAGGCCAGGCCCCGTCGGGGAAACTTGCTCATCAGGACCGATTGCTGAGGCGCGACCTCGATCATGAGCTGGTTGAGTGTGATGACCTCCCCGTTGACCTTGGCCGCGATTCCGTTGACCGGCACTCTCTTCTCTCTGGGGCGGATGGGCTCAGCTGCCGGAACCGGGTCCTCTTGGGCACCAACGAAACAAGGAGAAAAAACTGTCATTCCGAGAGCGACGAAGATTCCGGAGGGGAAGAAGTTCATGGGGTTCAAAGCGATTTCAGGAGATCAATGGCCTCCGAGAGCTTATCGGCGGCCTTACGGGAACTCAAGCGGGGAAACTTTCTGCCTGGCGGTAGGATGTAGTCGCCATTGCGCTGTAGCATCAGGCGGTTCTTGCTGATTTCCACCACCTGGACTGCTTTGGCCGAGGCGATGACCCGCAAACGATGGACGTCAAGCAGGTGAATCACGGGGTCGGGAAAGCGCCCAAAGCGGTCCCGCCAGTTTTTCTCGATGGCGGCGAGGTCTTTTTCAGTCCGGGCTGAGGCCAACTGACGGTAGGCGGCCACCCGCATCTCGGGGTCGGGTCCGAAACTCCTCGGGAAAAAAGCCGGAAGTTGGCCGGATTGGGAGTCCCACTGGCCTTCGGCGTGGGACACGAAGTCGATCCGAACCTGGGCATCGGCCCGCTGTCGCGGCTGACGACCCTGAAGTTGCTCAATCGATTGCTGCAGAAGTTGACAGTAAAGCTCGAAGCCAACCGCCGCGATGTGGCCCGATTGTTTTGTTCCCAAGAGACTGCCGGCCCCCCGGATCTCGAGGTCCCTCATGGCAATTTTGAACCCCGAGCCCAGTTCGGTGTATTGCTTGATGGCGCTGAGACGCTTTCGAGCATCGCCTCCCGCGATCAATTCGCCCGGCAGCAACAACAGGGCATAGGCCCGACGCCCGGACCGACCGACCCGCCCTCGCAGTTGATAGAGATCGGCCAGACCAAAGCGGTCGGCCCGATCGATGAGGATGGTGTTGGCATTGGGGATGTCGATGCCACTCTCGATGATGGTGGTGGCGAGGAGGATGTCCGCTTTCCCATCCACAAATTCGTGCATCACCATTTCAAGGTCTTCCCGGTCCATCTGGCCATGGCCCACTACCACGCGGGCCTCCGGCACGAGGTCTTCGATCCGTTTCTTGACCATTTCGATGGAGGCCACCCGGTTGTGAAGAAAGAAGACCTGTCCGCCTCGGGTCAACTCGCGCCGAATGGCATTGCGAATCAAGCGTTCGTCATAAGCACAAATCGAGGTCTGCACCGGAATGCGGTTGGGGGGTGGAGTGTCGATGGTCGACATGTCCCGAGCTCCCATCAAGGAAAGGTAAAGGGTCCGGGGAATGGGAGTGGCCGAAAGGGTGAGAACATCGATGAGCCGAAAGCGCTCCTTGAGAATCTCCTTGTGGCGCACTCCGAAGCGTTGCTCCTCGTCGACCACGAGCAGCCCCAGTTTGTGGTACTCGACCTCGGGCGAAAGGAGCCGGTGGGTTCCGATCACGATATCAATCTTGCCCTCGCGAAGCCCTTCGATGGTTTCCCGAGCTTCGGCGGGTGACTGAAGGCGGCTGAGAAGGCGGATTTCGACCGGATAGTCGCTCATGCGGGCCTTGAAGGTGCGCCAGTGCTGCTCGGCCAAAACGGTCGTGGGGGCCAGGAGGGCGACTTGCGTACCGCCGGTCACCGCCTTGAAGGCTGCCCGAATCGCGACCTCGGTCTTGCCAAACCCAACATCACCGCAGATCAGGCGGTCCATCGGACGAGGCGATTCCATGTCGATCTTCGTTTCCTCAATGGCCTTGCGCTGGTCCGGAGTTTCAGTGAAGGGAAAAGAAGCTTCGAATTCCTGCATCCAGTTGCCATCGGGCGCATGGGCATGCCCCTGCTTGGAATCGCGCTCGGCCTGCAGGCGCAGCAGGTGTGCCGCATAGTCCATCACCGCGGCCTCCGCAGTGAGACGCGATTTCTTCCATTTCCGGTCCCCAAGTTTGTTCAGGGTGGGCTTGCCACCGCCCACCCCGACGTAGCGCGACACGAGGTGGCTTTGATCAATCGGAACGTGCAGGGTGGCCCCATCCTGGTAGGTGATGCCCAGTTCTTCCCGACCCTCTCCATCATCGACGAGCCCGATGAATTCCCCGATGCCGTAGTCGGCATGCACCACCAGTTCGCCCTCATTCAGTTCGTGGACCCCGGCCACCGCAGCAGCATTCCGCTGGTGATTGGTGCGGGTCGTGCCGCGGGTCCCGGGAAGATGCTGGCGGCCGAAAATTTCGAGGGTGGAAAGAAGGGCCAGCTTTTGGGCAGGAAAAACAAAGCCCCGTCCCAGGCGACCTTCGACACAGGCCAATTCGCTTTCATTGGCTTCCAAAATCTCAAAAAAGCGATGTCGCTCGGCCTTTCCCGGGGCCACCAACCCGATTTCCCATCCTTCGTTCCGCCACTCGCTGAGTTGTTCCTTGAAAAGGGCCCGGCTGGAGTCGGCAATCACAAAATCCCCGGCCTCAAAGCCGGCCGCTGGCGACGAGTGAAGGTTGGCCTGAATGGGCCCCTCCGGGTGGTCGCTCAGGAGGAGGTCTACCTGATCGCGATCATCCTCGTCGACCGATAGCAATAAATCGCCATCGTTCCGCCATGCCGAAAGGGGGGGACCAAGCTCGTTGCCCTGGCGGCTGATCTCGACCGTGTCAGTCCGACGAAGGGTCGTTTGGCTCTCCACATCGAATTCCCGCATCGATTCGATTTCATCGCCAAAGAACTCGATGCGGACCGGGTGGGGGAATTGGGGCGGGTAGAAGTCAATGATGCCACCCCGCTTGGCAAACTGGCCCCGCTGGAAAATCTGGGGGTGTTCTTCAAAGTCGTGGTCGGCGAGCCACCTCAATAGTTCGGCAGGATCCAGTTCCTGGCCGGTCTCAAGGGTGAGCTCCGTTTCGTCGATGGTCGCGAGGTCGGGTGCGGCGGCCTGCCAGGAAGCCCGAGAGAGAATGACCGGGGAATGGGGCGAGCGGGCGATGCGATGCAGGGTGGCGAGCCGCTCTGCTTCGCGGTCCGGATCGACCAGTTCCTGTTCCACCACTACCGTGGGATCGGGGAGGACCAAGGCCGGCTGTTTCCAGAAAGCCATCTCAGACGCGAGTTCGTCGCGACGGCGGGCGTGTGGCGTCATGATCCACAAGCGCCCCGCCTTTTTCGAGGCCATCCCAAGAGCCAAGGCTGCGATCAGGAAGCCCTCGGCAGCTGGGTCGCAGGAAGTGACCACAACAGGTTTCCCGGGCCGAATGGGTATGTCTCGCCACAAGGGCAGGGCCTTGCCCAGCCACCGATCCTTTTGGGAGAGGTCGCTCACGGAAAAGGCTATAATCGGAGGCTGTCTGGTGCGCAACGTGCACCTTTATCAAAAAAAAGGCAAAGATTGGCTTGTCAAAGCCCTGCGATGACCCTAGACCTCCGCGCCCGGCGGCGACAGTCGCAGGGCAATCCAACCAACGAACGCGCAGATAGCTCAGTTGGTAGAGCAGTTGGCTTTTAACCAATTGGTCCTGGGTTCGAGTCCCAGTCTGCGTACCATTTTTATGACCGCTCATGACCACTGGCTTGGCGGTTTTTTCTTTGCTACCAAAGGTGGTCATAGGATGCTTACGGTTGACGAAATTTAGCATCATTCCTGGTCATCCGGTGCCCCAAAAGACGGGCGTTCAGGACTCGCCCGATTTGCCGCGAGCTTCAGCAACTGACTCGGCAGGTAAGTTTCCACGGCAGACGGCTAGGATCCCGCCCGGGCGAGGCCTACCGCGACGATCCCGGACCTCTGCTTGTCGGTCCGTTGTTCGACGAACGTTTCGACACTTTCCTTCTTCTCCCCTTCGGCGACGTGGAGCAGTTCCCCCGTCTCGCCATTGAGGGCGAGGTGCTGGATCAGAATGAGGTCAAATCCTCCATCCGCAATCATCTTGGTCTCAACGAACCCCAGGAGCCTGTTCGAGACGACAAAGCAGCCGGGATCGGGGAGCTGATGGTGTCCGTTCGCACCACCTTTGCCGACGATCTCAGCCGGAAACACCTCTTCCGCTGGCATCACATGCTCATGAAGGGCGAAACCCGGATTGCGGTGGGACAGTGGCGCGAAGGAAAGAACGCCATGCAGATCATCTCCGGGCCCATCGGGCGACCGAGGATCCATTTTGAAGCCATGCCCACCAGCCAGGTTCCGGCTGAGATGACCCGCTTCCTGAAATGGTTCAATGACGAGAGCCACTCGAGCGACTATCCCGCCTTGAGCTATGCTCCGTTGAGGTCGGCCTTGGCTCACCTCTACTTTGAAACCATCCATCCCTTCGAGGATGGAAACGGGCGGATCGGAAGGGCGATTTCCGAAAAAGCCCTTTCCCAAGGCTTCGGACGTCCTGTGCCGATGAGCCTGTCCCAGACCATCGAGGCCAACCGGAAGAATTACTATCGCTTCCTTGAACTGGCTCAAACCGGAAGCGAGGTCACGGAGTGGGTCTGCTTCTTCGCCGAAATGGTGCTCCAGGCACAGGAAAACGCGGAGACCCTGGTCCAATTGGCGATTTCGAAGAACCGCTACTTCCAGCGATTTGAGAACAGTCTCAACGAGCGACAACTGAAAGCTGTCCGTCGTTTCTACGATGCCGAGCCGGACGGGTTTGAAGGGGGACTGAGTGCCAAAAAATACTGCGCCATCACCGGGGCTTACAAAGCCACCGCCACCCGCGACCTTCAGCACCTGCTGTCCATCGGAGCCCTTCGTCAGGAAGGTCAAGGCCGTTCGACTCGCTACTGGCTCCCCTGAACACCGACATCAATTTCACAACCTCGCGACCGGGTTGGAAAGCCCTGCGGCCTTCCCTTCAGTCCTGCTGCGAGACCGCTTTCTTCGATGCCCGGAGTGAAGGGTAAGGGGCGGAGAGAGGGTATCTCAACTGTCCATCTTCACATAATGGGGTTCTTTTAGCGGCAAG
>JALQTQ010000103.1 GCA_023263995.1 Akkermansiaceae bacterium
CAGGTAGGCTTCCTCGGCCTTGTCCAGCTCCTCGCCCAGCTTGCGGCCCTTCTCCAGGCTGGAAGCGACCACCTTGCCGTCGCGCTTGAAGGCAAAGCCCCCCCGTGCGACCTCAATCTCGCCCTCGCTGCCCACGAGGTGCACCCCGATGCCTTTTCCATGGGTAATGGTGATGTCATCGTAAACCACCGCCGCTCCCTTTTCATCACCCTCGGTCGCCGGTTTTTTGGCAGCGTTGGGACCCGATTCATCCTTACCGAGGGCCCACTGCACGATGTCCAAATGATGCGCTCCCCAGTCATTCACCTGCCCGCCGGCGTATTCGTAGTAGTTACGCCACTTCGGGAAATGAGTGTGCACTCCGCGCGGGGCGAGAATGGAATTGTAGGGGCGCTCCGGCGCTGGTCCGAGCCACAGGTCCCAGTCGAGCCCCGGCTCCATCTCCTCGGCTGGCAGGTCACACATCTTCCCGGGCCCACCGAAATTGACAAAGCCGTGGTCGATCTTCCCGATCGCCCCGTTGCGAGCCAGCTCGCTGAAGACGCGGAACTCGCGCGACGACCGTTGTTGCGATCCGGTCTGCACGATGCGTCCGCTCTTTTTCACTGCCTCCATCAAGACCACCGACTCGTGCACGTTGTGGGTGAGCGGCTTCTCCGCGTAGACATCCTTCCCGTTTTCGATCGCCGAGAGGATCTGGATGGTGTGCCAGTGGTCCGGGGTGATGATTACCACCGCATCGATAGTGGGGTTGGTGGTGATCTTGCGAAAGTCGGAGTAGGCCTTGCACGACTTGTCCCCGTAATGTTTGTCCACCCGCTTGCGGCCGTGCTCGCGTCGGTTGGTGTCGACATCACAGACGGCCACCACCCGCACTCCCGCTTCCCGCAAAAACTCCCCGAGGAGCGGATTGGACCGCTTGCCCATCCCGATCACCCCGACGTTCAGCTTTCCGTTGGCTTCCGCCCCGAGCAGTCGGGAAGGAAGAATGAGAGGAGCCCCGAGAAGGGTCGATCGTTTGAGCAGGTCGCGTCGTTTCATCATGATCCGAAATGATACTCTTCCCTGCTGGCTCGACAAGCCAGCACTCGCGATTAGTTTCTGGTCACCATCCCGACCATCATGAAAGCCCTCACCACCCTTTTTGTCCCCCTCGCCATCATCACGGCGTCCCTCGCCCTGAAGTCGGAAACGGCCAAACCTTCGATCCCCAAGGTCGCACCCGTTTCCGCAGAGCTACGCGAAGCCTTCGACCTCAAACCATTTTATCAGAAATCCCTCGTCCTCGAGGGCTTCCCCATTCTGTCCTCGGACAAGGTTCCCGACGAAGCCCTCTACGAAGCCGCCCACATCATCCGGACGATGCTCAAGAACCGGCCCGACATCCTGCGCGAACTGGCCAAGAACAAGGTCCGCTATGCCATCATGGCTGTCGATGAACGAACCCTCGACGTCCCCGAGCATTCCGACCTCAAGTCGGCCGCCTACTGGAACCGCCGCGCCCGGGGCCTCGGGGCCACCAAACAACGCCCCACTGTTTCCTGCGGTGAGGAAAACCTCCTCGGCAACCCCGGCGATCCCTACTCCACCGAGTCCATCTGCGTGCATGAATTCGCCCACGCCATCCACGACACCGCCCTCAAGACCCTCGACCCGACCTTCGACGAGCGTCTCCATGAACTCTACAAGAAGGCCATGGCCAAAGGACTCTGGAAGGACAAATACGCCGCCACCAACCGGCACGAATACTGGGCCGAGGCCGTGCAATCGTGGTTCGGCAACAACCGCGAACCCGACCACGACCACAACCACGTCAACACCCGCGAGGAACTCATCGAATACGACAAACCCATCGCCGACCTCTGCGCCGAAGTCTTCGGCGAAAACGACTGGATCTACCGCCGCCCCGACCATCCCTCCCGCAAGAACGATCCTCACCTCAAGGACCTCGACCGCTCAGAACTCAAGCCCTTCGCCTGGAGCAAGGAAGAGATCGAAGCCTACCAGGCGCTTCCTCCGCGGAAGTAGTCATTCCTCCTAACCAATAATATCGTGTTTTATTGGCAGATCACTTTTACCATTTTCATCGCCACCAGTTTCGCGCTGGGTCAGGCCCCTCCTAATGATGACCGGGCGAATGCCCTCGTTCTGGAACTCGACCAATTGGTTCTAGGAACTCTCGTCGAGGCCACCACAGAAACCAACGAACCCCTCGACGGCTCCGTGCAACGAACCGTCTGGTATCTCTGGGACGCTCCTCCCGGAGCCTGGGAAGCCCGGGTCGCTTCACGGGAAGCCCGCGTCATTGCCTCTGCATATTTCGAAAACGAAGATGGCCAACTGACCGAGCTTTCGCGAACTGCTTTTTCTGAGTGGTCTTCGCCGCCCGACTCGCAGAATCCATCCGTCGGCCTCCGCTTTTGCTTGCCCGAAGCGGAAAAAATCTGGATTCAGGTCTATAACATCAGTGCGGTGACCGGCGATTTTTCGCTTCAGCTCTCAGCTCTTGCCCCCGTCGATCCCGGCGACAACTTTGCCGATGCCCGTGAGCTACCCGGCGAGGTCAGTGATCTCCCGCTCAACCTTGACCTCGTCACTCGTGAGCTTGGGGAGCCTCCCTCGCCCTATCAGGGAACCCTCTGGAGACGATGGATTCTGCCAAGCAACGGACCTTGGCTCATTTCAGCGCGCGGGTTCGCAAGTTCCATGTCCCTTGATATCTGGTCCGGATCGTCTCTCGACGATCTCACTTCGATGGAATTCGCAACTTCCAGACGCGCGACAGCCTCTCCGAGCGCGCCAACCCCTCACCTGATCATTGATGGTCAGGCCGGCGACTCCGTTTGGGTCCGTATCGCGACCAATCATGTCACGGTTGCTGAACTCAACATCGCCCGCCCCTCCCCGGGCGATCTTTTCTCTCAACCGGTTCCACTGGGTTCAATCAACGAAACCAGCCTCACCTTTTCTTTGCAGGACAAACTGACCATCGAAGCCGCCGAACCGACTCCTCCGGGACAAAGTCGCTGGCTCACCTGGACCGCTCCCCATTCCGGGACCTTCGAGATCCAAGGCCAGCGCAGCGGAGCGACGTCCAGCATCGGAACAATCCAGGGGCTCGACCCATTCATCAATCTCTTTGTCGGCGACGATCTCACCTCACTGACTCCAGTGACTTCCGTCCCGTTCAACTTTCAAAACCCATTTGTTCGGGCAAATCGATTCCGACGTTTCCGTGCCGAAGCCAACACGACCTATCGCATCCAAACCGGGGTTACTCCCTATTCAGGGGTGATCAGTACCAACAGCGGATCCGGAGGCTCCCCCTCCTTCATGCCCACCCAACTTGAGATCGCACTCATCCAATTCGAGACTCAAGCTCCCAATGATGACTTTGCGGATGCAGAGCACTGGGGGACCTCCACCGATATCACCTCCCAAGGACACAACCGGGGTGCCACCAACGAAGGCGATGAGGTCTTCGCCCAATTCGACCGCGGCAACTCGGTCTGGCATCGTTGGACCGCTCCTGAAAGTGCCCCCTACGAACTGCGCTTGGAATCCATGGAAGGTCTCCACTTCGATCTGTTTTCAGGTGCGACCCTTGAGAACCTCACCCTCATGCAAGGGACCCGTCTCTACTTCAATCCCGGCCTGAAAACCGAAGTCGTTCGCTTTCAGGCTGAAAAAGACGAATCCTACGCCCTCCGCATCACCAGCGATCGGACGGCTGAAGGTGATTACACCGTCGCTCTTCAAGGCATGAGTCCGCCTATCAATGATCGCTTCGACAACGCCCTGGAACTCTCCGGCAACCTTCCCCTCACCGCTACCGGCACCACCCGATTTGCCTCCGACGACTTCCCTGATAATGGGAACCCGGGTGGGCTTGACCAGAGCGACGAATCGACCATCTGGTGGAAGTGGACTCCCACCGAAACGGGATCCTATGAATTGCAAGCTGACGCCATACTTGGCCTCTTCGAAAATGGAAATCTAGTTGGCCACGATTCCACCATCTACGGCGGGCACCTTCGGTTCATCGCGACGGCGGGACAAGAATACCACTTTCGGATCTCCCATCCCCGCACCTCTGAGGGACCCGTTTCACTGACTCTTCAACCCATCACAGGAATGGAGCATCTCACCATCGACACTGCCGTTGATTTGGGTTCGTCGGTGTCTCTCGTGACCCCGGCCCTTTCGGTCATCGGTGGTCCGGTCCTCTTTGACAATACCTTGACCAGTGGCCGCGCCATCTTTCGCTGGACCCCACGGGCCAGCGGTTGGGTTCGCATCCGTTCCCGCAATGAGGCGTCCTTGCTCCTTGGCGTGACCGAAGGCGATCTCCGTGGGCAAACGTCCTTCCGCATGCCGCAATCCCCTCTCAACGATTTTGATTTTAGCACGAGTGATTCATCTTTTTCTTTCGCTCAACAACGAGTCGCGTCCGCTCCGCTGCGAACTAATCTGAAGAGGCAACCCGGAACGGTCCCGCAACGTGTCCAGGGAATCATGGAAGTCGAAGCTGGCGTCACCTATTTCCTCACCGCGACTCCGCAAGTACAATACAACGAGACAGCCCAAGACCCAACACGCGTCCACCTTCAAATCGACCGTCTCGCCCCTCCTCCCAGCTTGATTCTCGATACGTGGAAACTCCTCCCTGAGCGCAATCGCTTGCAAGCCACTCTCTTGCTCAACTCACCCAATGGCTTTTCCCACGGCTTGATTCGCATCGGACCGCTGCGGCAGTGGTTTGACAACGCGAATCGCATCAGCGGCGATGCCTTCAGGGGAGAATACCGCGTCGTCATCCCTATCGGAGGCACCTCGGAAGAGTTCCGCTTCAGACCGGATCTCTCGCTCATCGACCAGTTCGGTGCCTCGAAGGTCCAAGACCTCGATCAAGTGCTCCTCACCGCCGACCCGCTCAAGACGCCCGACCAACAAGGACCATTCCTCCACCCCGGCAGCGTCAAAGCTCAGCAGATTCGCCTTTCAGACAACGACGAAATCATCGAACTCGAACTTGCCGTCATCGATCAAGGAAGCGGATTCTCTCACGGTGAAATTCATCTTCCCGATGCCTTTTACCAGACCTCACTGGGACAGACGACGCTTCCGCTTGGACAACACGACACCAGGGTCATTTTTTTCGACGCCTCAAATCGCATTGCAGGCGACTCCCTCGCCGGACTTTACCGGGTGAACGTTCGCATCCCTGCTTCCACCGCCCCCGGAAATCTCATCCTTCGGCTTCAGGACCGGGCTGGAAATCTCAACGGAAGTTGGGATGTCCAAACAAATGGCAGCTTCCCACAGTATCGTTTTCAATCGGGCTACACTCTCCCCATTACCCTGATACGCGATGGTGTGGGAAACCCCGTCCTCCCCCAAATTGCCATCCGGGGGGCAGGACTCTCCGCGCTCACTTCATCAATAATTGAGACCTCCGCCAACCTCAGCCACCCCGTTGGAATTTCGCGGGGTCGCGTGATTCTCCAAGATGGTCAGGGAGTGATCGTGGCCAGCCAAAATTTCGACCGGGAGGACCTAGCGGAAGGCACCCTCCAAGAAGGACGTTTCGACCTCGACCTCGCTTTACCTGGAGAAATCTTCGGAGGCGAATTTTGGTTGCGTTGGGACGTCATCGCGCAAGATGGAGCCGCAGCCACCATGGCTTGGGCCGATCCCATTCTCTTGTCCCCGCAACTGTTCGGCGACCAACGTCGCCCCGTCCTGACCCGTCTGGAAGTCACCCCGAGACAACTCAATCTCGAAGAAGAGCGAACCGTGACCTTCAATCTAGCGGCACATGATGACCGGCCCAACATTCGGGCGATCGTTTCCATCTTTGATGGTGAAAGCCGCCTCCTGGCTCAGGGAGCAACTGACTGCCAACAAACATTCCTCGATTGCGAGACCACTCTGACCCTCCCGCAGACCGACCTCACCAGTCGCTCACGTTTTGCCCGAATTGAAGTCATCCTGCTGGATGCTGCCGGGCGGTGGGTGAGCTACGGACAAACCGAAAGTCCCTCATGGCCCGGGGATCTCGCCCCTCAGCTCGCCCTCGCTGAAGAGGAACCAGATCACCTTTCACAATGGTATCGCCAATGGACCGGACAAGTCGCTCCGCCCGATCCCGCCACCCGTGATTTCGACCGGGACGGCTGGCCCGACTTGGTGGAATTTGCGATGGGCACCGATCCCGCCACCCAAGTTTCTTGTGACCCCTTTGCCTCCCAACTGCCTGCCTTGGAATTCAACGGCACTTTCTTTTCGGGCAGCCGGGAATACCGCTTTCAAACCTTCCGGACCCAGTATGCACCCTGGTTCGATTTGAACGAAGAAGGTCAGCCCGTGAGTGATCAATTTGAGATCTCGATCGAAGGAAGCGATGATCTTCTTCATTGGGAGAATATCCCTCCGCTTCCCAGCTGGTCGCCCGGCCCACCACCCCTTCCCCTCCTCGAAACCAATCGCCAAGTCCCGGCGACCCAGCAAGTGCAAGCATACCGCCTCCGCATCCAGCCAATCACCCAGTAACACTCTTCAACCGTTGACGGGCAACTTTCTCTTTGGTCAATTTGCGACGACGTAAAGCCTCTCCGTTTCCTGAAGCGGGGAAGAAACAACCTCTCAGCCAAGGCCATCGATCAAGGGCGAAAGGTCGTTCCATGGCAGGACCGTGGCTTTTTCCCGCTCTTGATGGACCGAGCCACCGTGGACGAGCCAGGGAACCAGGGTCTGGCGGTCGAGCCGGGCACGCCAGTAGTCAAGTCCCGCAAAAAAGTCGGAAGCGATGGTCTCCCCTGACTTGATCTCAACCGCATGAAAAGTGTCAGGTGCCGTCTCGACCAGAGCATCGATCTCATGCCCTTCCTTGTCCCGGAGGAAACAGAGAGTCGGCTTGATGCCACGGTGGCACTGTGCCTTCAGAAGCTCGGTCATGACCCAATTCTCAAAGAGGGCTCCCCGCTGAGGGTGGGCATGAAGATGACCCGCTTCGCGCACCCCGAGAAACCAGGCCGCGAGACCGGGATCACCGAAATAAAGCTTGGGCGTTTTGATCAGTCGCTTGTTGAGATTGGTGAACCATGGGCGGACCAAAAAGACAAGATGGCTGGCCTCGAGAACCGAGAGCCAGGACTCGGCGGTCACGCGCGTCACTCCGGCATCTGCCGCAAGCGAGGTCACGTTGAGAAGCTGACCGACCCGGCCGGCGCAGAGCTGAACGAAACGCTGGAAGGTGGCAAGGTCCTGGATATTGAGAATCTGCCTCACGTCCCGTTCCAGATAGGTTCCGACGTAGTCCTGAATCCAATGTGTTGGTTCGACCGGTCGGTCGTAAATGGGTGGAAAGAAACCCGCGTGCAAGAGGTCGTCCACCGATGACGGACCACGGCCCACCGCCTGAAGCTCGCCCAGCGAGAACGGCAGCAACGTCATCATTGAGGCCCGCCCGGCAAGGCTCTGCGTGATCGATTCCATCAGCTCAAACTGACTGGAACCGGTCAGGATGAAGCGCCCCATCCGACGATCTCCGTCAACCATGCCCTGAAGGTAGGAAAAAAGCCCGGGCACCCGCTGGACTTCGTCAAAGATAGCCCCGTCGGACGCTTGGCGCAAAAAGGCACGGGGATCCTCGGTGGCAAAGGCCCGGGTGTCGGGGTCTTCCAACGAAAAATAAGGCACATCCGGAGCGAGAAGGCGCGACAGCGTCGTCTTACCAGACTGACGCGGACCCGTGATCGTCAGAATCGGGAAACCAGCCAATCTCTCCCGTGCTGCCGAAGCAGCAAGCCGGGGCACCGGAGTTTTGCGGGTCAGTGACTTTCCTCCTGACATGACTAATTGTATATCGGGATGTGCTTTTGGACAAGATTGAAATCATTTTCGAGATTGGGACTCGACTCTCTCGGTCGTGCTTCATCGCAAACAGCCGATCCGCTCCCAGCTCAAGCCCTCCAAATGGAGCAAGGGAAGAGATCGAAGCCGATCAGACCCTCCCGCTACGCAACTGATCAATCCTTCCCTCCGGGATCACGCACCTTGAAATGCACCTGGGCCACCTTGCCCATGTAGTGGTCCATGCGGAAATCGACCGCCGCCTTCTTCATGTGTTCGAGTGATTTTTCGGCCTTTCCGAGGGCTTCAAAATAGAGCCCGAGGTAAAGGTGGGCGTAGCAGAGTTGGTTGCGCTGGTAGAGCGGGCTGGCGGCCTGTCCCGCCGCCTTGAGCACTTCTTCCACCGTCCCCTTCCCGGCGAAGAGGTCATGCACTTCCTTCATCGGGATGCGAGTGTCACCTTCGATGGGGATGAGGGCCTTCCGCGCTTTTTCGACCGATCCGCCTTCCTGTTTCACCGCGCAGAGAAAATGCCAGACCGCGTTCTCGACATCGTTCCCGTTGACCCGCTGGTGTCGCTCGAATTGCTTCACTCCCTTGGCAAACTCCCCGGCGTAATAATAGGCCAACCCCCGCTGCCAATGATACGGATCGCGGGCCGGCATCCGCTCGATCTCGGCATCCCAATTGGCAATGGCCTCCTTGAATCGCCCGGCGAAAAACTCTTTCTCGCCCCGTTCGTAAAGCCCCCGCACGGACACCACCGGTTCCTGAGCTTCCAATAAGGCAAGCATCACGCAGAAGACTGCTGTCCAATTTCTCATTCCTTAAATCAACCCGAT
This sequence comes from Akkermansiaceae bacterium, assembly GCA_023263995.1. GTDB lineage: Bacteria > Verrucomicrobiota > Verrucomicrobiia > Verrucomicrobiales > Akkermansiaceae > SW10. Next base: position 8,697 of record JALQTQ010000103.1, read on the forward strand.
TTGCCCCATCTCCCTCAAGAACCTTTCCTGCTTTTCTGACCAAGCAGCCATGCCCACTCAGACTCCCTCTCTTTTTCATTCACCCCTCATCCTTCATCAGTCAACCTTCCCCTCATGCCCGATGATCCATTTCGCGAGGCCCGACGCCAGAGCGGGGTTTTGAAGTGCCCCTTTCAAGGGGAGGACATCCCCATGCTCTTGCGCCATGCGGATGTCCGTTCGGCGGCCAGGGACTGGCAGACCTTCAGCTCCGATGCGCCCTTCCGGGTTCCCATTCCCTCCGAGGAAGACCTGCGTCCGGTCCGGCAGTTGCCCATCGAAACCAACCCGCCCGAGCACAGCGAATACCGCAGGGTTGTGGACCCCTTCTTCAAGCGCTCCAAACTCCCCGAAGTCATCGCCCGGGTGCAAAAACTCATTGCGGATCATCTCACCGACGCCGCCTCGCGGGAAACCATCGAGATCGTGCGCGACTTCGCCCTCCCCATCCAGTCCCACGCCCTGACCTACCTCCTCAACGTCCCGGAACCGGAAGCAGAAACCTACATCGGCTGGGGCGTCCACGTCTTTCACGATGAAAATGGCAAGGGCTCCCAGCTCACCGACTACCTCGACCGCGCCCTCGACCTCGCCGCCGTGCACCCGGGCGATGATTTTTTCTCCGCCCTGCATCGGGCCCGCTTTCAAGGCCGTCCCCTCACTCGCGATGAAATGATGGGCTTCGCCAACCTGACCTTTGCGGGCGGACGCGACACCATCATTCACACCATCTCGTCGATCATTCATCACTTCGCTGTCCATCCTGAAGACCTCGCTGTGTTGCGGGAAGATCCCGCCCGATGTGTCCTTGCGTCCGAGGAATTCTTCCGGGCCTTCATGCCCTTGACCCAGATTGGCCGGGTCTGTCCGGTGGCCACCGAGGTCCACGGACAATCCATCCCACCGAACGGTCGCCTCGCCCTCGGCTGGGCCGCCGCCAACTTCGACGAGGAGGTGTTCGAGAATCCGACCCGCATCAACCTTTCCCGCAAGCCCAACCCTCACGTCTCGTTCGGATTTGGCCCGCATCTTTGCTTGGGAGCGCCGCACGCCCGCCTCATCGTGCGCACCCTTCTTGAGTTGCTGGCTGAGAAGGTCAGCGCCATCGAGCTGGTTTCCAAGGTTCCGCACCTCGAAGAAAACCCGGGCTTTCGGCGTGAGAATGGCTTTGCCTCCCTCGAGGTCACGATGACGGCTCTCCAGTGACGCCAAGCGACTTCGAGCAAGACTCTGGACGTCCGGCTGCAACGCTTCCGAAATCGCCTCAGTCACGTTCCAATCCCCCCTTGTTCTCGGGGCAACCGAGCCGTTGGTCTTTTGCTCGGTCAGGCCTTGAAGTTGTGACGTCGACGCTATCCCTTCAGTCCCAGACCGATCGACTTGCAGTAGGCGATGCTTTTTTCGATATCCGACAGTTGGAAGGCCTGGGTCGCCTCCTTACCATCCTGCCTCCGGGCTTTCATCGGTTTTCCTTGGGCAGCCCAGGCCTTGAAGGCCTCCAAACTGGCCGGTTTCCCTTTCGGCCAGGCTTTCCAAAATTCCTCCTTGTTGAAAGCCATCTCGCGATTGAAGCCTGAAATCGTTTCGATCTGTACGGGAGCCTTTGGGCAGATCTCGCTGAAGCGTTTGAAGTAGGCCTTCCAATCGACCATTCCTTCGCCCATCGCGACCCACTGCATCGTCACCCCGTTTTCGCTCGGCCACACCCGGGTGTCGCGCAGGCTGGTGGTGAGGACATACTTCCCGAGGTTTTCCAGATTGGAGATCGGCGTCTCAAGGGTCCACACCGCATTCCCGGCATCGAGGTTCACTCCGACAAAGTCCGGGCCCGCCGCCTCCACCAGTGTGACCAACTCCAGCGAGTGCATGTCGCCGGCATGATTTTCCATCGCCACCTTGACCTCCAGCTCTTCGCACAGACTCTTCACCCCCTTGAGCACCTTCACCGTATCCTCGATCCGGGCCTCGATCCCTCCATCCGTCAAACGATCCCCGCCATTCCCGAGCACCACCCGCAAGACCGGGGAGCCAAGAGTTTTGGCCGCCCGCAAGCCCAAACGCAGATGCTCATCGGCTGTCCCCCGGTTGTCGCGAAAAGACACCGAAGTCGGACACACGCTCCACGTTCCCAGATAGACCTGAATCCCTTTCCCTTCGGCATATCGACGAACGCCCTGCAAGTAGGGCTCTTCCAAGCTCTCAAAGGCATCGAGATCAGTGATGAACACCGTGTCGACCTTCAACCGGACAGCATAGTCAATCAATTGACGCGCCTTCCAACCCATCGCTCGAACCGCGAAGTTGTCATATCCCAAAGCGAGCTTCCTGTTCCCGCCTTCTTGGCCCAAAACCGATCCTGCCGCCATTGCAGCGGCACCCAAAAAAATCTCACGCCGTTTCATCGACGCAGTCTCTCCACTCTTCCCCAACACTCAAGCCCCCTCTGCGCTTCCCGGTATTTTCCTCAATTTCCCGGTTCCCATCCCGGCGATCGACTCCACCTTGCTCCATGATCATCACCTCGGAAGACCTCGCGGCTATGGAAAAGCTCACCCGCGTCCAACTCGCCACCTCCCTCCCTGGTCCCAAACCGATCTGCCTGGTCGGCACCCGCTCCGCCGCCGGAGCCAGCAACCTCGCCCCCTTTTCCAGCATCACTCACCTCGGCTCCAACCCCGTCCTTCTGGGGATGGTCACGCGACCCGATACCGTCGACCGTCAC
>JALQTQ010000104.1:0-2068 GCA_023263995.1 Akkermansiaceae bacterium
GGGGGCGGGGGGAGCATCGGAGTCCCGGATGCCGGCATCTCGGGCTGGCAGCATGTGCTCGCGACCTACGCAGTGGAAGGGGATACCATGACCGTCCGGACCTTTATCAATGGGAGTGAAATCCAGTCCCTCACCTCCGGGGCTCTCAGTTTTGCGGCGAGCGGATTTCATTTCGGGGCCGCGCGGGCCGGGGCCGACAACCGCGGATTTGATGGCTTAATGGATGAAGTGGCGGTTTGGGATCGTCCGTTGACCAAAAAAGAAATTTACGAAGTTTACCTGCGGGGTGAGGCCGGGGAAGCCCTCACAAGCTCGGACCCGGCCGACCCGGCTCCCGAAATTGTTTTTTTTGAAGCCACCCCGGCAACGGTCGAGCGGGGCGGTGAGGTCACCCTGTCATGGGAAGTGACCGGTTCAAACTCAGTCTGGATTTCAGGCCTTGGCCTAGTCGATGCCCAGTCGAGTCAAACGGTGACGGTGAACACCGACCTTGAATTCACGATCGTGGCCCTGAATGGGAACAGCTCGGCGTCGTCTCTTCTGACGGTGGAGCCGACCGATCCGCCCGCTGATCTCCGCAACGAATTGGTGGCTTATTACCGTCTCGATACCGATTTTGCCAACGACCTGGCGGCCAGCGGAGCCGATGCCTTTGGGGTGAATGATCCCACCGTGGGTGCGCCGGGAGGGCTGGTCGGGAATGCCCTTGAGTTGGAGACTTCCACCAACCAACATTTGACCGCTCCGCTCAGCTACGGGGGAGCAGCCAGCGACCTCGGGGACTCCTTCACCGTTTCGGCTTGGTATCAGCTGAACGACCCCGCAACCCCAAGTGGTTCGGGGCGTTACTTCGTCTTCGAGTCTTCTGAAAACTACGACATCAGTTTCGGGATTCGTGATCTTGGGATCGGTGAGCCGGGGACCAACGACGGGCAGACCTTTACGCAGGGTGGGGCCAGCCAAGGCTATCCCGATTCGGCCCTTCCGGGCTGGCATCAGGTGTTGCAGCGATACACCGCCATCGATGGAATCACCACGATCGAAACCTTTGTCGATGGTATGTTCCAAGGGGCTGTCCAGAATGCCACCTCCAACATCAGCGGCCTGGGCATTAATTTTGGAGCTCCCCGGAGCACGGTTGTTGATCGGGGTTTCGACGGTTTCCTCGACGAGATTGCCCTGTGGGCGCGGCCGTTGACCGACGAAGAAATCGCCTTGACCTATCAACTTGGAAGGGGCGGAGCGGGCGTGGTGGATTCCCTGGCCCCCCTCGTTGTCACTTCGCTCACCTACGAGGCTAAGACCGGAATGGCTTCGTTTGTTTTCGTGTCCCTGGTGGGTGCGACTTACGCCATCGACCGGTCCTTTGATCTCGAGATTTGGAATGAGATCGAGGACAACTACCAGGCCACCAGCGAGTTGAGCACGTTTCAGGATGCCGGAGCCGGTCCGACCGCCTACTACCGCGTGCGTCGTCTGAACTAACGACTGATGATGGCCAGGCTGATTTTTCCGCCTTTCCGGCACCTTCGGTGGATCCCGTTCATTTTGGCAATCCCGGGGTCGGCCGAGGTGTTGCCGGAAGTGCGGATCACTGAGTTCCTTGCCGTCAATCAGGAGGGACTTCGTGATGAAGATGGGGACCGCCCGGATTGGATCGAGCTCTGGAATGCCTCCGGCACCAGCGGGACCGTGGACGGATGGTATCTCACCGATGACCCCGCCGACCCCACCAAGTGGCGCCTCCCGGACACGGTGATGGAGGCCGGGAAACGTCTGATCGTCTTTGCCTCCGACAAAGACCGGGCCACACCGGACGGTGAACTCCATACTAATTTCAGGTTGCAATCGGAGGCTGGGGGGTATCTTGCCCTGGTTCGGCCTGATGGCGTGACCGCGGCTTCGGTTTTTACGGCCTATCCCGAGCAGGAGGAGGACGTTTCTTACGGGGTGACCTTCGCCGAGGGAGTGCTTGCCACCTTGCTGGCCGAGGGGGCTTCGGCTCGCTGGTGGGTGCCTTCGGGGGATGTCGTGGGCTGGACCCTGCCCGGCTTTGATGATTCGGGGT
>JALQTQ010000104.1:2078-11452 GCA_023263995.1 Akkermansiaceae bacterium
CGACCGGCATCGGGTACGATACCTCTCAGAGTTATCAGCCCTTCTTCGGCCCGGGAGGCGATCTCGGGAGCGCGATGCAGAACGTGAACCCGTCGGTCTTCATTCGAGTGCCGTTCCAGTATTCCGCGGCTTCGGGGAATGACAAATTCACCCTGCGGATGAGATGGGAGGACGGCTTCGCGGCCTACCTGAACGGCAAGGAAATCACGCGACAGCGTGCTCCGGACAACCTGGCGTGGAATTCCACTTCCGAACCGACGGGAGGACGGGACGAAGATGAGGCGGTTACCCTTTTCGACTACCCGATCGAAGCTGGTGATTTGCGGGACGGAGAAAATGTTCTCGCAATCCACGGGTTGAACCAAAGCATCGGAAGCTCCGACCTGCTTTTCTCGCCCCGGATTGAGGCCAAACGGGTTGACCTGTCTTCGGGGCAGGCCGTTTTTCTCGCCGAGCCCTCGCCGGGATTGGCAAACAGCGGACCGCAGTTCGACGGCTTGGTTGCCGACACCAAGTTCTCGGTTGATCGAGGAACTTGCGAGGTTCCGTTCTCCCTCGAAATCACCAGTGCAACGGTGGGAGCCGCAATCCGATATACTCTGGACGGGACGGTTCCCGATGAGACCAACGGGCTTCTTTACAACGGACCGATTGCCATCACCGGTACCACCGTGGTTCGAGCCATGGCTTTCCGCTCGGGATACCGCTCCACCAATGTCGACACCCAGACCTATCTCTTTCCGGCCGACGTCATCGATCAACCCGAGATGCGGACCCAGATCACACAACATCCGACCTGGGGACCTCAGATGCAAGATGCCCTCGAGGCCCTTCCGGTCATCTCGTTGAGCTTTGACGGCAATGACATCAACCGGACGGAGCTCCCGGTTTCAGTAGAGTTGTTGAACTTTGAAAATGGCAATCGCCAGGTCGAAGCCGGGGCGGTGCGGGTGGGAGGGCGCTTTACCGACTACGCCAAGCATAGTCTCCGGCTTCATTTTCGTTCGAGCTATTGCGCGAGGCGATTCGAGTATCCGGTCTTTGCCAATCGCTTCGACGGGGTTTCGGCGGTGACCAGTTTTGATGCTCTGGATTTGCGGGCGGGCAACCAGGACATGGTCCACCGGGGGGCTTACCTCTCCAACCTCTTCGCCGATGATTCTATGTTGGCGATGGGGCAGCCGGCCCCGCGCGGCCGCTTCGTCCACCTGTATTTCAATGGCAACTACCGGGGAATGTACCACCTGCGGGAACGATTCCACGCCGCCATGATCTCGGACTACCACCCCGGGCCGGAGGAGGAATACACCACCATCGACGCGGTCAACCGAGGGAACTTTTTCAGCAGTGGCATCCTCCAGAATGGAGATGGGGCTGATTGGAATCGCATCCTCTCCGATCTTCAGGGACCGCAGCCGTTCCGCGATGTCAGGCCACGGCTGAACGTCGAGAATCTCATCGACTTCATGTTGTTGTGGACTTCGGGAAGTTGCGAAAGCGAGTTCCGCGCCGTCGGTTCACCTCAGAACGGTTTTCCCTTTGTCTTCCACATGAAGGATGCCGATGGCTTTCTCAGGCCTCCGGATCTCGTCGATAACGATCCCTTGAACCGGACCTTTGCCTACGTGCATCTTGTCACCCATCCCGGTCCGGCCGACGCCATGTCGCGCTTGCGCATCGAGGGGGATCCTGATTTCCGGATCCTCCTCGCCGACCGCATCCACCGTCATTTCTTCAACGACGGAGCGCTCACGCCGTCTCGCCATATCGCTCGTCTCGAGGACCTGGTGGAGATGGCGCGTTTGCCCTATCTTGCGGAAGCGGCTCGATGGGGATTCCACGATGGCACCCCCAACCGGAATCCCGCCCAGTGGGAGGCTTACCAAAAGGACATTCTGCAGAATCAATTCCCGGTGCTGGCCGCCGGTCAGATTGCCAAGCTGCGGGCGGCCGGGATGTATCCGGAAATCGAGGCTCCGGTTTTCTCCCAACATGGTGGGTCCCTGCCACCGGGTCAGGGTTTGGTGATGACGGGAAGGACCTCAAAAATCTACTACACCCTCGATGGGACTGATCCGCGCGAAAGCGGGGGCGCTCTCTCGTCGACCGCGATCGAGGCGACTTGGGATCCCAACCAGCCCGGTCCGGAGGATTTCATCTCAACTGGCGCGAGCTGGCGGTACCTAGACGACGGGAGTGACCAGGGGACGGTCTGGCGGGCTGGGGATTTCGATGACGAGGCTTGGCCGCTGGGAGGCTCGGAGCTGGGTTACGGGGAAGGTGACGAGGAAACGGTGTTGGCCTTCGTCGATACCGATCCCTCGGTGCCGGGCATTCAGCGAAATGCCACCACCTACTTTCGCAAGCGGGTGACCATTCCCGATCCCGCCGCCTTCTCGTCCTTCACTTTCTCGATCAAATACGACGACGGGATGGCGCTCTACCTCAATGGTCAGGAGATCATTCGGGAGAATCTCGCGGACGGGGCAACCTTTGACACTTTTGCTGATGGCAATTCGCCGGATGAAACCGCCTATTTTGATTTTTCGATTCCGGTTTCGGCCTTTGTCGCAGGTGAAAATGTCATCGCGGTGGAAATGCACAACGCTTCCTCCTTCAGCGGAGATCTCAGCTTCGATCTCCGCTTGTGGGGCGAAGCCCCCGGTGCCGGAGCGCTGCTCACCAAGGAGGTCCCGTTGGATGGTCCCACCGTGATCAAGGCCCGCGGGTGGGACGACGAGAGGGGGGAATGGAGTGCTTTGACCGAAGCCTTCTTCTCGTTGGGCTCAGTGCCGGCCTCGGCCGAAAACCTCGTGATCTCGGAAATTCACTATCGCCCCGCCGAACCTGTGCGTCCCGAAGAGCGGACTGTGTCGCAGGACCGGGATGACTATGAATTCATCGAACTCTTTAATCGCTCCTCCCAACCTGTGGCCTTGGAAGGTTTAGCCTTCGTCGATGGCATCACCTACGCCTTCGGCGGGCAGGAAATTCTGGGCGCGGGCCAACGGCTCGTTCTGGTGCGCGACGAAGAAGCGTTCCGAGTGAGATACGGTGAAGCCGTTCCCATCGCCGGGGTGTATTCCGGAAGGCTCTCGAATGGTGGAGAACGCCTGGAATTGGCGCGGGGAGATGAGAGTCTGGTGAACTTTTTTTACGGCGACGAAGCGCCTTGGCCGGAAGCGGCCGCTGGTGATGGCCCATCGATCTTCCTCGCCGATCCGCAGGGATCCCCGGAGATCGCCTCCGGTTTGAGTTGGAAAGCCCATGCCGTCTCCGGAGGGGCCCCGGGAGATGCCGACTACGCGAACGACTTTGCAAGCTGGAAGCACCGCAATGGTGTCGTTTCGGCTTTGGACGATTTCGATGGCGACGGTCTCAGTGCGCTCCTGGAATACCTTCTGGACTCCTCGCCCACCGAGGCTTCGCCGGATGCCCTCCCGCGAGTCGGGGTCGAACTCCACAATGATCAACGCTTTCCAACGCTGACTTTCCAATCTCATCCTGCGCGAAGCGATGTCGCTTGGAGCGTGGAATCCTCCCATGACCTTGACACGTGGCAATTCGAAGAATTTCTGCCAGTTGCTCCGGGGCTTTTTCGTCGGGTCCGCCCGCTGACCGATTCGGAAAGTCGCAGCTTTTACCGAATCCGAGCCAGGCTTGCTAGATGAAAAGATTCTTGAATGGCAAAAATGTTTCTTTAAAGAAACAGGTGTGCGCTGAGTCATGTGGTCAAGATCCCCGAGAAGCGGTGCAACGCCGCAACACTAAACCATAGAAATAACGAATATGAAGAAAACGAGATACGCTTTGGCCTGTTTGATCCTGAGCATGCCTGTCGCCCCGGGTGCCCTGACCAGCAACTTGGTGGCTTACTATGATTTTGAAGATCTTTCCAGCGCGCCCGGTACGGCATCGGTCGACCTTCTGGTGACTGGGGTCGGGAACACGGTTGGGCTAGCCAGCGGGATAGCGGGGAATGCTGTCGAGTTCACCGGGACCACGGGAAATGTCCTGACGGCCAGCCTTGGCTTTGGTGGGGGAGGGGCGAACCAGCTGGGAGACAACTTTTCCGTCTCAGCATGGTATAACCTCGACCCGGACGCCGCAAGTGACGCGAACCGCTTCTTTGTTTTCGAGGGCAACACCGACTATGATCTTTCATACGGCTTGCGGGCCTCTGGTGGGGAGCCGGGATTCAACGACAGCCAGACCTTCACCAATGCTGCTGCCGGAACCGATCCGAGTGCGCTTCATCTTGATGCTCATACCCCGGGAACCTGGCAGCATGTGCTCATGACTTATCAGAGCGACGAGGGCACCACCACGATCACGACCTACATCGACCTCAATGAGGCAAGTGTGCTCAGCCTGTCCACGGCGGATTTGAGTTCCGGTGGGATCAACATCGGAAACGCCCGCAATAATGCACTGAATCGTGCTTTTGATGGACGGATCGATGAGTTCGCGGTTTGGGACCGGGTCTTGACCCAAGCAGAGATCACGCAAGTCAACACGCTCGGGATGAATGGACAGGCCCTCAACATTCCGGAGCCATCGTCGGTGATCCTTTGCGGTCTGGTTGGGCTGGGAGCCTTGATTCGACGTCGGTTCTGAGCGAAAGACCCCGTCCCGGACCGTCCCATCTCTTTCGCCGGTGGGGCGGTCTTTTCGGGAGCGAATCAGTGCAACGGTCTCCACAAAACTTATGAAAGTGATTCTCTTATCTTTACTTTATCTTAGCGGGTTTCTGGCCGCTGATGAACAGGTCGGGCCCTATCTCGGGAGTGTTTCTTCAGACGAAGCTCATTTTCTCTTTCGTCCCGGAGCACGGGAACAATCACTAAAAATGGTGGTAACGGGAGAAAAGAGCGGTGAGGTGGTCTCGGTGGCGGCGCGCAGTCGGGCTGAGAACGACTACGTGGCGAAGTTCAAGGTCACAGGGCTGAGCGAAGGAACGAGCTATCGCTATCGAATTGAAAGTGAGGGTTCTCCGGCGCACGTTTTGGCGGAAGGGGACGGTCTGAAATTCCGGACGGTCGATGCTGATCGGGCGACTCCGGTGACAGCCGTTCTTCTGTCCTGCGTCAATCAAAAGGACACCGCAGTGGTCTGGCGCGAAATCGGCACTTTGCAGCCCGACGTTCTCTGCCTTTCGGGCGACACTCCTTACATCGACACCTCTGAACTGGCCACGATCCGGGATAAACACCGGGCCTTTCTGCAAGAGGAACCGCTGGCGAAGATTGGAGAGGGGACTTCGGTGGTGGGAACCTGGGACGACCACGACTTCGGGCGCAACAATGGCAACGGCCTCAGCATGGGAGAGGGGGCCGAGGCCACCCGGAAAGGTTTCGTGGAATACCGCGCCCATGCTCGTTTCGGCTCCAACGACAACGGGATCTATCACAAAAGCGACCTCGGAGCGCTCGAGATCTTTCACCTCGACCCGCGCAGCTTTTCACAACTCGGGCCTTCTCCAGTGGACCCGAACCAGACCACTTGTTTTGGGAAAACCCAGTGGGAGTGGCTGCGCAAGTCGCTCAAGGCATCGCAAGCCCCGTTCAAGGTGCTTTCGATGGGAGCGATCTGGCAGGACAAGAAAAATGGCGAGACCGACGACATGTTCACCTATTGGTATGAGCGCGACGCCCTCCTCGATTTCATCCGTGACGAAGGGATTGGTGGGGTGATTCTCCACGGTGGCGATATCCACGTTTCGCGCTACCTCCGGCATCCCAAACGGGTGGGATACGACCTCCACGATTTCATCGTCTCGCCCGGCCACCTCAGTGTCATTCCTTCACTCAATGTTTACCATCCTTCGCTCGAATGGTCGCTGGTTGAAGGGCAGCAATTCCTGACCTTGGAGGCCGACCCAACTCTCGAGGATCCCGAACTGAGGGCGACATTCCGACAGCCGGGAGGCAGGGTCAACCACGTGGTCCGACTCAGGCTTTCTGACCTACAGCCGCCCGCAAAAGACGATGCGCTGCGAGCCCGGTGGCGCTTCGAGGGGGATCTGAAAAATAGCTCGGGGCTTGGTAGTCGACTCGACGGGAAAGCATACCGTGGTGCCGACTTCTCCTCCTCGGCCTTGAGGCTGGAGGGGAAAAAACAACAGTATGTCGTTATCCCACGGAGTTTTCTCGATGACAAGTCTCCCGGGCATTCGGTGGCTTGCTGGATCAAGCCGACCACCCTGCCGGAGCACGGGAGCCCCGACCGTCATTTCATTTACGAATCGACCGCTGAGGGGAAAGTGGCGGATACCCCGGCCTGGCACCTTTCCCTTGAGTTGGCCCCGGCTTCCGACCCGTCAAAGGTCGCGGTGAAAGCCCACACTTTCACCCTCGTTCCAGCGTCCGCGCCCCAAAAGGCCCCGACCGCTCGTTCTTCGGGGCCTTATGCCGTGACTGTCGATCGTCGGGAGCTGGCCGGACGATGGAACCAATTGGTAACGGTCTTCGATTCGCAAGTGCTGGCTCTTTATCTCAATGGTGAGCGTTTGGCGACCCACCGCCTGCCAGTCCCCGGTCCGGCGGCTGAATTCGGCGGGCTGGTCATCGGTGGCCATCGCGCCGGCACCGGAAGGAACTTTGACGGATGGATCGACGAACTCTCGGTTTGGCAGGAGGTGTTTTCGCCCGAGAGAGTGAAAGCGCTTTTTCGTCACGAAGAAGCTCTTTTTGTAGGAACTCCGGGAAGGTAAGGCCAGCGATCAATGAGTGGCCTGCGGAAAGCGATCGGATCACACGGATGGACCTGCGCGGCGGTCGTTTCGGCATTCGTAACTTACTACTGCATGTATGCCTTCCGGAAGCCCTTCGCGGTGCTGAAGTTCGAGGGAGAATGGTTTGGTAGCGGGATTGATCTGAAGTCAGCGGCGGTGGTTTCCCAGTTGATCGGATACGTGACCGCCAAGTTTCTCGGCACCTGGGTATGTTCCAGCTTGAGGAGGGAGGATATTTGGCGGGCCCTCGTCATTTGCATCGGAGTGGCCCTGATTTCCCTGGTGCTGCTTGGCGTGTTACCAGCCAACTGGGCCTTTGCCGCGATGATTCTCAACGGCCTCTCGCTTGGCATGGTCTGGGGAATGGTGATGCGCCCCCTGGAAGGCCGGGGTCAGTCGGAGCTTCTTCTGGCGGGCTTGTGCTGCTCTTTCATTATTGCTTCGGGCGACGTCAAATCAACCGGACAGTGGGTGCTCGATTCTTCCTGGTTTGCCTCGATCTTTGCAGGAGAGGCGTGGATGCCTCTGGCCACTGCACTCATTTATTTGGGCCCGTTTTCCATTGCTGCCTTCGTCTTGGGAAGGATTCCGGCCCCGACGGCCGAGGATATCAATCGCCGGAGCGACAGGGTTTCGATGGAACGTGAAGAGCGGATGCGCTTTGTCCGCGAGTTGTTTTGGATTCTTCTGCCCATGGCGGCCACCTACCTCATGCTCACCGCCTTCCGAGACTATCGTGATAATTTCCAGGGAGAACTGTTTGAGGCAGTGGGAGTGGATCTCGAGGAAAATAAGCAGGCTTTCTCTCAATCCGAACGGGTGGTGGCCTTCGCCACCGTGGCCTTGGTGTCACTGGCCATTGTGGTGAGACGTCACCTCCTCGCTCTTCGGGTCTCGATGATCTTGATGATGGCTGGCGCCGCAGTGGCGGTGGGAGCCATTTTCCTGCGGAAAGCAGGCGCGATCGACGGCATGACTTGGATGGTGCTGAGTGGGGTGGGAACTTATCTCAGCTACATCTTGGTGCACTGTCTCCTCTTCGAACGCCTCGTGGCTTTGACCCGCATGCCCGGGAATTCGGTTTTTGCAATGATGTTGTTCGACGGAATCGCTTATCTCGGGCCGATCATGGTCATCCCGCTGTCGGACATCATGCTGAGGGATGGTGGATCGCGACTCGAGGCCTTCGATGTCATTACTTGGGTGCTGGGAGGGATTTCGGTTGCCAGCTGCCTCTGGGTTTTCTTAACCCTCCCGCGTTACCAACCGGTGACGGGCATTGATGTGGTGGATTAGTCGAAACAAATGAATTCTCAAAAGAGATGTGTCATCGTGGGAGCCGGAGTGATTGGGCAAACGCATGCCCTTGAAGCCTTCCGCGCGGGATACGATGTCACTGTGATCGAGCGTGACGCGCGCCCGTTGGGGGCTTCGGTGAGGAACTTCGGAACCCTCTGGCCGATCGGTTGCCGAACGGGATCCGAGCGCGAACAGGCCCTCGAAGGAGTGAGCCGGTGGAAGAAGCTCGCGCCCGAGGTCGGATACTGGATTGATCCCTGCGGGTCGCTCAGCCTCGCCTACCGGCAAGAGGCGTGGGAAGTTTTGCAGGAATTTGGGCAGAATCATGGCGATGATTCCTTCCAACTGATGACTCCCGCCGAGGTGGCGGAAGGCTATCCCCTCGCCAACCTCGAGAGGTTGAAGGGAGCCTTGTTCAGCGCCCGGGAATCCGTGGTTCAGGCTCACTCCACGATGACGGCAATGACCGGGTTCCTTGCTCGGGAAGGAGTCAAAATGTCGTTCGAAACACCCGCGATCAAGGTGCATGACGATGAGGTGGAAACGGGCGACGGAAGGCGGTTTGCCTTCGATCAACTGGTGATTGCAGCGGGCCGCGAAATGCGTGTTCTTTTCCCGGATGAACTCAAGGCCGCCGGGATTTTCCAATCGCGACTGCAAATGATGCGGACCACTCCCTTGGCAGGGGGGCAGAGACTCGGAGCAGTCATGGTTGGGGACCTGACCTTGTGTCATTATCCGGCCTTTGAGAATTGCGCGTCCATCGGAGCGCTGCGGGAGCGCTTGCATGAAGAGCTCCCCGAACATCATGCCCACGGGGTGCATGTCATCGCGGCACAACACGAGGACGGCTCGCTGACTCTGGGTGACTCGCACGAATACGGGCACGATTTCGACCCCGGTTACGACTCGGGTGTTGAGTCCCTCATCCTCGAGGCCCTAGGTGAGTTCACCCGCCTTCCAAAGTTCGAAGTCCGCAAGCGTTGGCACGGAATCTATCTCAAGAGCACGAAAGGAATCACTCAGGTCGTCCTCCATCCGCGGGAAAATGTCACTATGGTCACCGCGATGGGCGGCTTGGGCATGACCTTGAGCTGGGGGCTGGCACGACGGACGGTTCAGTCCTGGTCCTGACTTTTGAGAATCCTAGAAGGGTGCGAGGCATACGATCTCCCAAAACTACGGAACCTTCAGGTCCCGCAGCGACCACAAGTCGCCCTTGAGTTCTCCCAAAGCCCCTCGGGGACGGCGCGCGCCGTCTTCCCGCTTCGGACCAAAGCGCTCCCGCGCCCGACGAAAAATCCCATCGACAAAGCCCCGCGACCCAATCACCGCCCCATCG
>JALQTQ010000105.1 GCA_023263995.1 Akkermansiaceae bacterium
CTCCCCGCCATGCCCCCCCGCCCCGGGTCCAATCTCCACCACTTGGTCGGCCGCCCGTACCATGGCCTCGTCATGCTCCACCACCACCACGGTGTTCCCGACATCCCGCAACTTCAACAGGGCCGAGATCAGGCGCTCATTGTCGAGTGGATGCAGTCCGATGCTCGGTTCGTCGAGCACGTATATCACACCCGAGAGCCCCGCCCCGAGCTGGGTCGCCAACCGGACCCGCTGAAATTCCCCACCCGACAAGCTTCCGCTCGCCCGGTCGAGGCTGAGATAACCCAGACCAACCTCACGGAGAAACGACAACCGCTTGCACAACTCCGTCACCACCCCGGCCATGGCCTCCTTTCGTCCGCCCCCGATTTCGAGACCGGCGAGCCAGACCGCAGCCTTCTGGATCGACCAATGGCAAAACCGGTCGATGCCCGCTTCCTCTCCGTTTGACTCCAGGGTGACCGCAAGGTATTCCGGTTTGAGTCGTTTACCGTGACATTGGCGGCATTCCCGCGAAGTCATGAAGCGTCCCATCTTACGCTTCACCCCCTCGCTCTCGGTTTCGCGATAGAGTCGCTCGACCTGTCGGCACACGCCCTCGAATTCCTTGTGCCGGGGTGTCACCGCACCTTCCTTTTCCCAAGCCACCGTGACCTTTCGATCTCCCCTTCCAAAAAACAAGGCCCGCCGAAATTCCTTCGGAAGACGCTCAAAAGGCTCGTCCAGACTCACCCCGAAATCCATGGCCAGAGCCTCGACCTGCCGCAGGTTCCACCCTTTCTTTTTTGCGGAGCCCTTGGCCCACAACGCCACCGCCCCCTGGGACAGCGACTTGCTCCGGTCCGGCACCACCAAAAAAGGATCACAGTAAACTTCGGTCCCCAGACCGTGGCAGGCCTCACAGGCCCCCAAGTGCGAATTGAAGGAAAAGTGGCGCGGCGTCAGCGCACCCATTTCGAATCCGGTGGCGGGATTCCGAAAACTGGTGGCAAAAGAGACTGCCTCCCATTCGCGCGCGCCCTTTTCCTGGACGAGAGCCCGCACCTCGGCTCCGCAGATCCGCAGGGCGATTTCCACGCTATCCGCCAGCCTGGATTCCAGTCCTTCCCTGACCACCAACCGGTCCACGACAATTTCAATCTCCCCCTCCTCCTCTGGCCAGCACGCTGCCGCCTCCTCGAGTTCGATGATCTCTCCGCCGATTCTCACTCGCACAAAGCCCTGCCGCTGCAGGTCGGCAATCATGGATCCTCCTTCCCCGAGAACCGTCAACGGCGCCAAGAGCATCAGGCGGGTGCCCTCAGGTCGCCGGGATAGACTTTCGACAATCTCCTTGGTCGTCATCCGCTCCAATCGCTCACCCGTTTCGGGATCGTGCGGGACCCCGGCGGCGGCGTAGAGAATTCGCAGAAAATCATGAATCTCGGTCACGGTGGCAATCGTCGACCGCGGATTTCCCCCACCACTACGTTGCTCGATGGCAATGGCCGGGCTCAGGCCCTCGATCGAAGCCACCTCGGGTTTTTCCAGTTGGTCGAGAAACTGCCGGGCATAGACGGAGAGCGACTCAACATAGCGCCGCTGCCCCTCGGCGTAGAGGGTGTGAAAAGCCAAGCTCGACTTCCCACTCCCGCTCACCCCTGTGATGACGATCAACTTCCCCCGGGGCAGATCGATGTCGATTCCCTTCAAATTGTGCTGCCGTGCCCCCCGGATTTTGATCACTTGCCTTTCTTCGCCTTTCCTTGCGCAAGCGTCAACGCTCGCCTCCCTCCCTGAGGTCCGCGCACGGATCCCGAGGCGAAAAAAGAATCCGCCTCGACATCGTGGAATCGCTCCCTATCCTCACGCGCCCGCGGGAAGAACAAGCTTCCCGCCTCACTCCATGGCCAAAGGCGCGTTCCAGACTCTCCCCGGTTTTCGGGATTTCAAACCCGAAGACTGCGCGGCTCGCAACTACCTCTTCCGAAATTTCCGTGAAGTGGCTCGCCGGTACGGCTTTGTGGAATACGAAACTCCCGTGGTCGAAGCCACCGAGCTTTACCTCAAAAAATCAGGGGGTGAGCTGGGCAGCCAACTTTTTCGCTTCGAAGATCAGGGTGGACGTGATGTCACCCTGCGGCCCGAAGTGACGGCCTCACTCGCCCGTCTTCTCATCGCCTGCCAACGCGACTATCCCAAGCCTCTCCGTTGGTTTGAGATCGGGCAATGCTTCCGATACGAAGCACCCCAGGCCGGGCGCACCCGAGAATTTTACCAGTTCAATGTCGACCTCATTGGTGAAGCTGACTCTGCCGCCGACGCCGAATTGATTGCCTTCACCATCGATTTGATGCGCGAGCTGGGATTCCAGCAGGGCGACTTTGTCATTCGTCTGTCCGATCGACGTTACTGGCAGAATTTTGCGGTGACCAAAGGACTCACCGAAGAAGAAAGTGGAGAACTCCTCGCGATCGTTGACAAACTTGAACGAGACAAGGAGGGGGCCAGTGAGGCGAAGCTCGCCAAACTGGGGCTGACCTTCGCCGAGGTCGAAGCTGCCCTTCAGAACCCGGCTGAACTCAGCGACGACCTCAACGCGGTTCTCGCCAATCTCGAAGCCCGCGGTATGCGTGGTGACGTCGAGGTCGACTTGTCGATCGTTCGTGGTTTGGCCTACTACACCGGGGTGGTCTTTGAGGTCTTTGATGCTCAAAAACAAAAGCGCGCGGTGGCCGGTGGAGGACGCTACGACACCCTCGTCTCCGCCTTGTCGGACGGGAAAATCGACCTCCCGGCGGTTGGCTTTGCGATTGGCGATGTCGTCATCCGTAATCTCATTGAGGACACCCCGCATGCCCTCGCAACAATGCAGGACGCCCTGGCTGCCGAGTCGGCTTGCGATGTTTTTTTGATTGTCGCTGATCCCGGGCAGCAGCCCGCTGCCCTCTCGCTGGCGACCGGCCTGCGGGCTGCGGGGATCGCGGTGTCCTACTCCCTGGGCGAGGCTAAGTTCAACAAACAATTCAAGGCAGCCGAGCAAGCGGGAGCCCCGCTCGCCCTCGTCATCGGCAGGGAGTTTCCCGAAGTTTCCCTGAAAACCCTCGCCACTCGCAAAGAGACCAAGCTGAAAGCCGACGACTCCCTCATTCCGACCCTCCTTAACCAACTGAATTCATGAGAACCCACCACTGCAACGAAATCCGTCCCACCCATATCGGAGAAACCGTTACCCTCATTGGTTGGGTCAATACCGTGCGGGACCAAGGCGGCGTGATCTTCATCGACCTGCGCGATCGTGAAGGAATCACCCAGTGCGTCTTCCGCAATGAAGTGTCACCGGAAGCCGCAGCCCTTTCCCACAAGCTTCGCTCGGAAGACGTGGTGCAAGTCACCGGTAAAGTCGATGAGCGCCTGAAAACCGAGGAGGTCGACACCAAAAACGACAAGCTTGAGACTGGGGAGGTCGAGGTGACGGCCTCGGAATTGGTGATTGTCAACAAAGCCGAGGTCCTCCCATTCCAGCTCGAAAAGGAACTCTCGAATGAGGACCTGCGCCTCAGGCACCGCTATCTCGACCTTCGCCGTCCGCGCCTCGCCCGCAACCTCCGCCAGCGGCACACCCTCACCAAGGCCGCGCGTGATTACCTTTCGGAGCAGGGATTCATCGAGGTCGAAACCCCCATCCTCTCGAAGGCCACCCCGGAGGGTGCCCGTGATTTCCTCGTCCCCAGCCGGATCAACCCGGGTCAGTTTTATGCCCTTCCCCAAGCCCCCCAGCAATACAAGCAGATGCTCATGGTGGCCGGGGTGGAAAAGTATTTCCAGATCGCCCGCTGTTTCCGTGACGAGGATCTTCGCGCCGACCGTCAGCCCGAGTTTTCCCAAATTGATATCGAGGCCTCCTTCGTCGATCAGGAAGACATCATCGTCCTGATTGAAGGGATGCTTTCCTCGATGTTCTCGCGGGCCCGCGGGGTGGAGGTGCCCGTTCCTTTTGAACGCCTGACCTGGCGTGACGCAATGGACCGCTACGGCTCCGACAAGCCGGAACGCCGGATTGGCATGGAAATGATCGACCTCAGCGAGGACCTCAAGGATTGCGAATTCCGGGTCTTCTCCGGTGCCATCGCCAACGGCGGCGTGGTCAAAGCCATCAACGCCAAGGGATTCGCCGGTATTTCGGTCGGCCAAATCGACAAGCTGACCAAGCTGGCCCAGGAAGCCGGGGCGAAGGGGCTGGCCTACATCCAGGCCCGCGATACCGATCGCTCGACCTGGCGCTCGCCCTTCGTCAAACGCATGACCGACGCGGAAATCGAGGCCCTGCGCCGCAAACTCGACATCGAACCCGGCGACCTCATCCTTTTCGCGGCCGACCAATGGGAGCCGGCCTGCGAAGTCTTGGGGCGCATCCGACTCGAGGTGGCCCACCTGCAAAACCTGCTTGAGGGAAATGACGAACTGGATTTCCTCTGGGTGACCGAGTTCCCCCTTCTCGTCTTTGACGAAGAGGAGGGGCGCTACGTGGCGGTCCACCACCCCTTCACCCGCCCCCTCAAGGAAGACGAGGAAAAACTCCGCAAAGGGGAACTCAATGGTCTGCGGGCGCAGGCCTATGACGTCGTCCTCAACGGATACGAGTTGGGCGGGGGCTCGATTCGGATTCACGAATCCGACCTGCAGAGTTCCATGTTTGAGGCTCTCGGAATAACCGCGGAAGAAGCCAACACGGAGTTCGCCCACATTCTTGAGGCTTTCAAATTTGGAGCCCCCCCGCATGGCGGTATTGCTCTCGGTCTCGACCGCGTGGTCATGCTGGCCTGCCGTGAGGACTCGATCCGCGAGGTTATCGCCTTCCCCAAAAACAACAAGGGAGCAGAAATCATGACCTCCAGCCCGGCTCCGGCCACCGCGACCGCCCTGCGCGACCTCCGCATCAAGTCAACCTACGTGGAAAAGCCGAAGTCCGAGTCGCCGACGTTCCGGGATTGACCCCCTCATTTCCATCACTCACCGTGTCAGCATGAAACGGTTGTTCGGTCTCGGCTCAGTGATCTGCATCCTGATCACCCCGACCCGGGCAGAAGTGGAGGCCGAAATCCCCTTCGGTATCGAAGCGGTCACCGGCATCCGCAGCGACTATGTCCACCGCGGGTTTCAGTTGGCGGACAGCTCGCTCGACTTCCAACTTGAAACCGAACTCACTCTCTCAAATCAAACCTCGCTCCACCTTGGTCTGAGCCACCTCGCCGAAAGCGGGGGCGGATTTGCGGAAACCTCGGGCTACTTGGAACTGACTCGTACCATCGGAGATGACTGGCAACTGGGAGCCTCAATGACCTACCGTGACCGCCGTGAGAGCCGACTCGACGGCGGCTTTGATTTTGGGTTTTTCACGAGCACTGACTTGGCAAAAGACTGGCGCTGGCGCAATGAACTCAACTTCGACCTTGGCGTGGATGGGATCTGGTTTCGCTCCGGCATCGAGTGGAGCACCGTGATCACGGACGACGCCTTCCTTGTGGTGGAAGGTGGTCTCAGCGCCGTTTCAGGCTATCTCGACCGCGATGGCCTCAACGACTTCCATACCCGTGTTGGGCTCACCTACGCGGTCTCGGATCAGGTGAGCTTCACTCCCTTCATCGGGTCGAGCCTGCAGATCGATGACCGCTCGGCCAGCGACCTTTTCTACGGAGGGCTCTGGTTCGAGGTTATTTTTTAGGCTGAGGCCCTGTTGGTTGCTCCCGCGACAAACGCTTGCGGAAGGATGCTCGGAATTCCTCAGCCGAGATTTGCCCGTCTCCGTTGGTATCGATGCGGTCAAACATCTCCTTGCGATGCTCTTCGGGCATCTTCTGCATCATCGGGCTACTCTCGAACTCCTCCCGGCTCACTGAGCCGTTGCTATCGCGATCCAATTCCTTGGGATTTCCCCAAGGGGAACGACCACCCGGCGGGCGCATCCGCCCCCGCCCTCCCGCAAGATCTTGGTCCTTTTGGTCGAGGAAGCCATCCTTGTTCCGATCCAGGTGATCAAACATCTTGTTGAGACGTTCTTCATCGACCTTTTTAAACGGCGGATTGGCCAGAAACTCCGCCCGGCTGATACGTCCGTCGCCATCGGTATCCGCCTTCTTCAAAAAAGCATCGTTTCCGCCCCGGCCCCGACCTTTGAGCTCGTCCGCCGTGATGAAGCCATCGCCGTCCTTGTCTAGACGATCAAAGATCTTTTGGCGGTCCGCTTCGCTGAGACGCGCCGCCCTCTCCCCACCGGCAAATTCCTCGGGAGATACCCGATCGTCCCCATCGCGGTCGTGGTGCTTCACAAATCCGCTGAAGCCTGGACCGGCAGGATTTTTCCCGTGACGCCCGTGATCCGCCGGACGCCCAGGCTCTTGGGCAGGCACAGCAAGGATGGTGAGCATCGATTGGGCAACGGTAAGGACAGTTTTCACAGCATCAACGGTTCGCCCTATAGAACCACAGGAAACCCGCTTTGTTGCATAAAAAGCATTTCTTTTGCGTGGACCTTGGATCGCGGAAATCTAGCATTCCCCGCGATGCCCATCCTTTCGTCCCTTCGCGACCAGCGAACGACCCTTTCCTTCGAGTTTTTCCCGCCCAAAACAGATCAGGCAGGAGAAGAATTGCTCAAAATCGTGCACGAGCTGGATGAACTCAAACCAGCCTTCGTCAGCGTGACCTACGGGGCCGGCGGCACCACCCGGGACCGCACTCGTGAGCTCGTGCGTCGGATTATCACGGAAACCGCCGCTCCGACCATCCCCCATCTCACCTGTATCGGCCATTCCCGTAAGGAGATGACCGAAATCCTCGACCAATACGCCGAAGACAAGGTCAGCACCATCCTTGCTCTCCGCGGCGACCCCCCCCGAAACGACCCGAGCTACGACCGCAGCAAGGATGATTTTTGCTTCGCCAAAGATCTCGTCGCCTTCATCAAGAATCACCCTCACCCCTTCGAAATCGGAGTCGCAGGCTTCCCCGAAGGCCACCCCGCAACCCAAAACCGGCTGAAGGAAATGGACTACTTCAAAGAGAAGGTGGACGCCGGAGCGGACTACATCTGCACCCAGCTCTTTTTCGACAACCACGACTTCTTCGACTACCGAGACCGCTGCGATCTGTCCGGGATCAACCTCCCCATCGTGGCCGGGATCATGCCCATTACGACCCTCCAAGGGATGAATCGGATGGCGGAACTGGCCGCCGGGAGTCGCTTCCCTGCCAAGCTGCTGGCCGCCCTCGCCAAGGCCGGAGACGATCCGGAATCCATCCGACAAGCAGGCCTCGATTACGCCATCGCGCAGTGTCAGGAGTTGATCGAAGGCGGACTTTCAGGCCTCCATCTCTACACGCTGAACAAAAGCAGGGCCACCCGCGAAATCGCCGCTGCGCTCACCTTCTGAGACCCGTTGACTTTCGCTCAATTTCCCGTTCCAGACTGATAATCCTTGGGGCGATCGAGGCGTCCGAGATCAAGCAACTGCTCCGCTGCCGCCTCACTGAGATCGGAAAAGCGTTGCTCGCTGAACTCCACGGGAATCCACGACCACCCCGCCTCATCGGCAGGATAAGCCTCCAAGACTTCCTCGTTTTCGGCCAGAATCCCGTTCGGAACGCCAAGCCTCAGGCTCCCGGTGAAGCGAGGCAGAGACATTTCGCGCTGAAGCCGAAGACCCGTCAACTCCTCGGCCCTCTCCTTTAACGATGACTCCGCCTCGTCATCAATCCCAAGGTCGAGTTCAATCCCGAACTCCTCGTCCTCTCCCCTGACTCGTCGGCGGATGCTCAAGCGGTCATCCTCCAGCTTTTGAGCCGCCAACTTATCAGTGAGACTCTCGGAGAATCCATCGGTCAACTTAATATCAAGATACCGGGCGGCCTCCTCCTGTGAAGGCAAGTGGGTCGCAAAATCTCCGGTCAACCGACCCACCCGGTCCGCGGAAAGATCGATGTTCGTGACCTCGCATCGGGCACCTCCACTTTTGAAATCAAATGACCCGGTGCCAAATGCGACCCGCAGATAGGTGCCATCACGGGCCACCGCCGAAAGCGCCCGGAGAAGCCTCCATTGGTCTCGAATGAGCACCTCATCACCCTCTTTCAGAACCACCGTTCCCTCGGTCTCGATCTTCCGGTTGGTGGAGCCAGTGACCGTGAGGTCTCCGGAAACCGTTCCCTCGATGAAAAGCTCCTTTTTGACTCCCTCCAAATCAAACAGCTCCTCCACGGGCAGACGGCTGAACGTTCCTCTCAAGTCAAAGGTCGGCATCTCGAGAGGTCCACCGATCCTTCCGGCGAGTTCAAGCCGCCCTTCTTCGACCGCCAAAACCAGCGAGTCGACCCGAATGCCTTCCGGCCCTACCCTCAGCGATCCCTCTTTCAACGCAAAAGGTCCAATCCAATTCTGGCGAAAATGCCCTCCCTTTAGCGAGATGACCCAACCTTCACTATCCCGGACGGCATCAAAGCGAGTCTTGTAAAAGCCCCCAAAGGTCAGCTTGGAATAACCCCACTCACAGCTCAGTTCGGTGATCCGGATTCTTTGCAGAGGGAAATCACCCAAACTTTCCATGATCCCCGCCATCGCCTGCTCCATCTCCCGCTGCCGCCCTCCTGCCTTGAGTGAGAAATCAGCGCTCTCGATGGTCACGCTTTCAGGAGACCAATCGCTGACCACTCCCGCTAAGAACGGCAGCTCGGCCTTCAATCCAAGGATTGTCCCCTGATCATAAAATGAGTTCTCCCCTCCGGTCAGGCTTAAGCGGAGGAAGTTCCCGCGTCCTCCTTGTCGAGAAAAGCCCGCTGTCCTGATTTCCTTCGCCCCCAGCGACTCCGCCACAGATCGCTCCAGCTTCTCCACAAAAAGGCCCGATTTCTGATAAATCTTGATTCCCACTAAGCCAAGCACCAAGGCCACGAGGCTCACCCCAGCCAAGGCCAGCAGAAAACCAAGCAAGCCGCCCCAGAAGGAGCCCCTACTTCTCAAATGGAAATAGCGGAGCTGAAACAGGAGTCCCTGCCGGCCAATCCAGTTGGTGATTCTCGATTGGTAGCTTCTGAGACGCTGTTCGTCGACAGGACAATCCACGTCCCTACGCTAAGAGCATGCCGCTCCTTTGACCACCCCAAATCATCCCCAAAATTCCTTCCATTTCACTCGCCGATTCCGGCAGTGGACGGTATTGATCGGACGTGGAAGCGGCCCAATACAAAGTCAGCCTCGAGATCTTCGAAGGCCCGCTCGACCTGCTCCTCTACCTGATCAAAAAGGACGAGGTCGACATCTACGACATCTCCATCGAGCGGGTCACCTCGCAATACTTGGACTACCTCGAAACCTTCAAGCTCCTCAACATCGACTTGGCCTCCGAGTTCATCTCCATGGCGGCCAACCTGATGTATATGAAAAGCCGGACCCTCCTTCCCAAACGGGAACAACCTCCCGAGGAGGACGCCGAGGAAGACGATCCGCGCTGGGAACTCATTCGCCAACTGGTGGAATACAAGAAATTCAAGGATGCTGCCGGCTTCCTGCACCGCCGCGAAGTCGAGCAGGAACGCATCTTCGCCCACTCTCCCCTCAAGGAAAAGAACCCCGCCGACGAGGAACCTCTCCCGCTTGCCGAGGCCTCCATTTTCGACCTCATCCGGGCCTTTCAAAACGTCCTGAAGCGCTTCGAGGAGGCCCGCGACTTCGGTGACATCATCGATGACCGCTTCACCGTGAGCGACAAGATCGAGCACCTGATGGCCACCATCCCGCCTGGGCACTCCCTCTCGCTGCAAAGCCTCTTTGCCGAAGCCACCTCCAAAGTGGAAGTCATTGTGACCTTCCTCGCCCTGCTGGAACTCATGAAAATGAAGCAGTTCCGGGCCCGCCAGACCAGCCTGCTCGGCGAAATCGAGATCGAACGAACCGCGCCCGAGTAGCCGAACATGCCCGCACCCCGCAGGATCGCGCTCTTCGGTGGCACCTTCGACCCCGTCCACGAGGGACATCTCGAGGTCGCCCAAAAGGCCGTGACTGGCTTGTCTCTCGACTGCATCTACTTCGTTCCCTGCCGCCAATCCCCCCACAAGGACTCCCGCCCCGCGGCCAACGATGCCGACCGCCTCACCCTGCTCACCCTCGCCCTCGAACCTTTCCCTTGGGCCCACTTGGACGACCTCGAACTCAAGAAACCCCCACCCTCCTACACTTGGGAAACAGTCAGGGAGTTTCGCAAACGCTTTCCGCCTCCCAACACACTCTTTCTCCTCATCGGGCAAGATCAGTGGGAGAAACTCCCCACTTGGAAAAACCACGACTTCCTCGCCAAAAATGTCGAATTCATCGTCGTGGGACGGCAGGACCGGCCCCAACCCCGCCCCGGATACCACCTTCATCCCATCGAAGGAAATCACCCTGCCTCATCCTCCGAAATTCGCCGACAGCTTCGAAACGGCAAGTCTCCGTCCTGGCTTCCTGCCCCGGTGAGCTCGCTGATCCGCGAAAAAGGACTTTATTCCGCCACTCCCTGACTTGCCCTCCCCCGCAAAACCCGCTAACTACCTCCCTCTGAAGACCGTCTATTGATATGAAACGCTTCCTTGTCATCCTTTTTCCTCTTTTCTCCTTCGCCTTCTCTCAGGAAGCGGCTCCCGTGGCCGATGCCAAGCCGGAGGCCAAACAAAAACCGCAATTTCTTCTCGATCTCGAAAGCCTGCCTGAGACCGAGAAGGAAACCTACAAGGAACACCTTTTCCGCGCCAACACTCTCTTCCAACAAAAGCGTATTTTTGAGTGCCTCGAGGAGCTCGAAAAACTCCACGCCATCTACGATAAAAACCCGGCTTCCCTGAACCTCAAGGGGGCCTGCTACGTCGAGTTCCGGAGTTTCGAGAAA
Organism: Akkermansiaceae bacterium; assembly: GCA_023263995.1. Taxonomy (GTDB): domain Bacteria; phylum Verrucomicrobiota; class Verrucomicrobiia; order Verrucomicrobiales; family Akkermansiaceae; genus SW10. The sequence continues at coordinate 10,896 of JALQTQ010000105.1, forward strand.
GCCCGCATCGCCTTCGCCAAGGCCGAAAAATCCAGCCCCGGAAATTTCAACGTGCGATTCAACATGGCCGAAATCGAGTTCGTCTCCCAAGCCTACCCGGAGGCCCTGAAGCAATTCGAAGCCCTGCTCGAGGAAGCCAAAACGAACCCGGCCGGCTCCCAGATGCTTCCGATCCTCAAATTCAAAATTCTCCTTTGCCGCCTCAAGGCCGGGGATGCCGAGGGAGCAGGTGAAGTCGTCGCTGATCTCAATTTCCTCGATGACTCCCCGCTGTTCTACTATGGGCAGGCTGCCCTCGCCTACCACGCCGACGATGGAGCCAAGGCCGAGGAATGGCTCGCCCGAGCCGGCCGCATCTTCCGCGATCCCAACCTCCTCGCCCCGTGGCAGGACACCTTGATCGAATATGGATACATCAAGAGCTTCTACGGCGGAGACCTTGAGGTCGAAGGAAGCGGCGTCATTCCCAACGCGGCAACCGGAGGAGAGTAATGACGATCAGCACGTCCCACCCCGCAATACCTGCTGCAAGGTGAT
>JALQTQ010000106.1 GCA_023263995.1 Akkermansiaceae bacterium
CATTCATGACCAGCATGAAGACAAAAGATGCGGCAGCGAAGATTCGAGGGAAGAGAAGATTCACCATACTTGAGTCAACCACACAGGGTTGGCCATATGTCTCCACGAGACCGTCGAGACGTCAAGAGAGATTCCACGCCGTCCTGAAGAAGAGGTGGTCTCCCGCTCGCCTCACACTCAGAAGGTTGGCTCGTGGGCTAGTCCGAGGTGCAAACGAGCGACCCTCAATCAACCCGGGACGAGGCTCGCTATCGTCGGAGCCAATCACAACAGGGGACAACGTAAGAAACTCTTCGTCAAGACCGCCGGACGCAATCAAGGATCCATAAAGGCGAGGCCCTCCCTCGCACAACAGGGTTCGTACTCCCCACTGCGAGAACAGGACCTCCAGAGCCTCGGCTAGATTGACCTCGGACTCTCCTGCCACCAGGACTTCTGTCCGGGGCAGCTCGAGAGCGTTAACCGAGGGTTCAGCGGCCTCGGTCGTGACGACTACGACGTTGAGGTCAGGGCTCTTAAACACGGCGGCATCCCTGAAGATATTGCCTGTCGACGTAACAAAAACCTGCAGAGGCTTCTCAGATCGACCATCAGCACGTCGCTGAGCATCGAATAATTCCGCATAGTCCGGCGCGATGAATTCTGCAGTCCAGAGGTGCTCGGGCTCCAAGCGAAGAGTATTGGCCCCGACCATCACGGAGACAAGAAAGCCGCCAAGAAAGACATCGTCGACACTGCCGTCGCTGCCGGATCCTTCAAAACCCTCGCCACCGCGCTCGGTGCTGCCGAACTCGTCGAGGCTCTCAAAGGTGACGGACCGTTCACCGTTTTTGCTCCGACTGATGAGGCCTTCGCCAAGCTTCCAAAGGAAACCCTCGCTTCGCTCCTCAAGCCCGAGAATAAAAGCAAGCTGGTCGACATTCTCACTTACCACGTTGTTTCCGGCAAGGTGATGGCGAAGACCGCCGTGACCCTCGACAAGGCCACTGCCCTCAACAAAAAGGACATCGCGCTGGCAGTCAAAGGCGATTCGTTGACTCTCAACGGGACCGCCAAGGTGGTGACCGCTGACATCAAGTGCTCCAACGGTGTGATCCACGTCATTGACACCGTGATTCTGCCGCCCGCGAAGTAATTCAGGGTCAGAATCCATGATGCGGTCCCGGGTTCCCTTGGAGGAAATCCGGGATCGACATTGCTCCAACCGGGGGGCTAGTCTTTCCCAGTTCGTGAGCAATTTATCAGGAGAAATGGGTGGCGGGGATCTCCTCGCTCTAGTGGCCCAAGGAAAGGAAAGTGCCATGGATCGTTGCATCAAGGAATACGCCCCTCTCGTCTGGTCGATTGTCCGGCGGTATGTCCGCAATCCCTCCTCGGCTGAGGATGTGGTGCAGGAAACTTTTACTGACCTTTGGAAGTCGGCCAAACGATACGATCCCTCCCTCGCGACCCACACCACTTTTGTCGGTTTGCTCGCCCGACGGCGGGCGATTGACTTCACCCGCAAGGAAGGAAGACGGCCGCAGCACGAGCCCATGACTGAGGCAGAGGGCCTGTCGCTCGCCAGCGAAGGACCTTCGCCCTTCGTGAGCTGCGAGCGAGAAGACGTCCGCGAGGCTCTCAAAAAGCTGCCCGACGAGACGCGAATGCTTTTCACCCTCCATTTCGAGGAGGGAATGACCCATCCCGAGATAGTCGAGAAGACGGGACTGCCGCTCGGAACGGTGAAGACTCGTTTGCGGCGTGGGTTGATCGAATTGCGAAACTTACTGCGTCCGACTGATGGCGCAAAGAATTCGAACCAGTCGAACTCATGAAGGATCAGGATGTCATCGGTCGTTTCGAAGAATTGGAAGCCGGTCGTATTCTCGGTGACCTCGATGCTGCGGAAATGGATGAGTGGGAAAAGCTCGTCCGGGACCCACGGTGCCAGCCCGACTTGTCCCTTGAACTGACGGCCGCAGCCCTTGAAGCGGAGTTTCGGGGCGGCAAGGATCTCGATTTGCCGACTGGACTGCTTGAGGAGCTCCAAAAAAGCACGGCTCGTTTTGTCGTTGAGGACCTCAGTGAGGATGCCGAGGAAAAGGTGGTGCAGCCTGCGCTCTGGCGACGGATCTTGTCCGACAGAGACACGGCTTGGGCCATCGCGGCGATCTTTGTCATCCTTTTTGTGACGAAGTCTTTCGTCGATGAGCCGCCGAGCGGGGCATACGAGCCCACCCTTTCCCAAGTCACGCCTGAAGTTGCCCGGCAGACTTTGGTGCAGGACGCCGATGACCTGATCCGCTCATCCTTCGGCGGGGTGGGCGATTACGAATCGATGTCGGGTGAGGTCGTCTGGAGCGATGCCCGCCAAGAAGGTTACCTGACCTTGAGCGACCTGCCGGCCAATGATCCCAAGGCAAGGCAGTATCAGCTGTGGATTGTCGATCCCGAGCGCGACGAGAAGCCGGTTGATGGGGGGGTCTTCGATATCCCTTCAGGAAGCGGCACCATCGTCATTTCCATTCGCAATCCCTTGGTGGTGCGCCAACCCAAAGCTTTTGTGATCACTCTGGAGCAGCCCGGCGGAGTCGTGGTTTCCAAGCAGACGGACGTGGTGGCACTCGCTAAGACCAGTTGAGGTCGGGCGTTGAAAACAAAAAAAGACCAATGAAGAATCACCGGCCTTTTTGACCTCGAAGGAACTCCTCGGCCAGTTCAACCGCAACCCAAGCCGAGCTCTCGTTTGATCTGACCCGACTGATCAAATTCCCTGGATTCAGGAAATTCAACCGATTCTTCCCGCAGTCGCGGGCGACCTACGCTCAATTCACCCCGGGGCCGACTCGGAAAAACTGTTTTGGGTTCTCGGGAGCTGGAACGTAGAAGTTGGTCAGGATCACCGTTGTCTCTTCGCCGGTGGCGGAGATGGCATCATCAACCTCCAGCCAAGTGGCATCGGCCAGGTTGTTGGTCGTTTCAAGGCGGTAATTTCGTCCGGCAACCGAGGCAAAACTCAGGCTGAGTTCACCAGTCTGGGCATCCCAAGTGATGTCGGTGATGGTGAATTCATCGCCTTCGCCGCTCAGTCGGTTGTAACGCGATTCCACCCCGCCTGCATCGAGAACCTTGTTTTCGAAGTAGGCGAAGCTGGCGACGTCTCCGGTGAAAGGCATCCAGGGGAAGGCCGTGCTGGTGGGAATATTGGAGCCCCTGCCAAGTTCGGCGACGTCGCTGCCATCCCAATCGGGAATGGCACTGACACTGGAGGTCGGGCCAGCCACCAAGGTTCCGTTCAGGTAGAGCGAAACCACGGCCGGGAGGGTTGGGTCGAGGTCGACCGTGGCGACCAAATGATAGAATTCGCTGGCGGTGCCAAGGGCGGCCAGGTCGGTGGAAACAATGACCCGTTGGCTGTCGGAATCGGCCGACTGAACGCGAAAGTCGACGGTGCTTCCATCGAGGACGATTCCGGTGCCAAAGCCGTTGCCGCCGGTATTGAAGAGAGTGTGTGTTCCGATGAAATCGCCAGGTCGGAAGACCAGCTCCCAACTGACATCCTCCTTGGTGATGGCATCACTAAGCCCAGTGTGCCAAGAGGTCCCCGGGGTGCCGGTGAGGTTGTAATCCGCGCCATTGATCCAGGTGGTGACGGGCGGGAGGTTGCTCGTTCCCGTTTGCACCGTGGCCGTGGTCCCATTGCCCCAGGCAAGGGTGGTGTTGAAGGTGGAGTTGATGGCGGGCAGCCAAGTGGGCAGGGCTCCTTCCGTCTGTCCGGCGGCGGTCCACTCAATGGTGGGAGCGTTGGGGTCCACGACCGTGACGGTCACTTCTCGGGTCGTGGTTCCAAAGGTGTTGGTTGCCGAGAGAAGGTAGGTCGTGGTCATGGTCGGGTTGACCTCAATTTCACTCAATCCGGAGACATCCCGACCATTCAGATCCAGACTGACCTCGCCGATGACGTCCCAGAACAGGGTGGTGGACTCTCCAATGATCAGGGTGATGGGGCCAAAGATTTCGAGAGTGTTGACCCGGGGGGAATTCTCGACAAGGACAGTCACGCGGCGTTCGGAAGAGACCACTCCCCGGGTGGCGGAGAGGGTGTAGGTGGTGTCCACGGTGGGATTCACCGTGATCAGGTCCAAGCCGCTGACATCGCCCACCCCGTTGTCGATGGTGAGGGTGTCATTGGCCGGGTCGGTGTTCCAGCTCAAGGTCACCGGTCCACCGCTGCTGACGATCTCAGCCGAGGTCTCGAAGGAGTTGATGAGGGGATCGCCAATCGCGATGAGGGAAATCGCCTCGGCGTTGAGGGCCTCGTCGTAGATGCGAAGGTCATCGATCGCTCCACTCCAGTAACGGGCGGTTTGAAAGTCATCGCCGATCAGAACATCGGCATCGCTCGCGGTATCAATGGCTTGGCTTTGGTTGGCGCTCGGGGGGGTGCCGGGGGTGGAAAGGTCGGCATCAAGAACCCCGTCAACGTAGAGCTTGGCATCCACGACATCAGGGGTGCCATCGTTGGCCCAAGTAACCGCGACATGGTGCCATTCTCCGTCGGTTACCACGGTATTGCCCACAAGAAAGCCTCCATTGACCTCGATTCTCAGGGCTCCGGCAGTGCCGTTGTTCGATTGCGTTCGGAAGGTCCATTTTTGACCTCCGAGGTTGGTTCCCCACGAGACAATGCTGCGGTTGACGATTGGGTCGGAGGTGCGGATCCACGCGGCTACGGTGCGGTCGTTGGTGCCGGTTACTCCTTTGAAACCACTGATGGCGACGGAACTGGTGGAGCCATTAAATTCAAGATGAGCGGAGGACCCAGAGGGGACCGGGGCCAAGCCGGTGGAACTCCAGGTGACTTCATTCAACAAGCCAGAGCGGCTTTCAGCCGAACTGTCGGCGGCGGAAGTTCCAGTGCCTTCTTCAAATCTCCAGTGTCCGACCAAGTCTGCCGAGGCCAGAGAGGACGCCAAGGCAAGGACGATGATCGTTGATGATCGTTTTTTCATGGGAAAAGTGACATAACACCCAAACCTAGAGGTGGAGAAGGAAAATCAAGCGGCGAACCCTCTTCTCCGGGGAGTCAGCCCAAAAAGCGCTGCCTCAGGTGATCGAGGTAGGGGGCGGGATCGGTGCGGGAACCGGTGACTCGCTCCATCAGGGCCTGCGGGAGAAAGCTCGAACCATGACGATGAATGTGGGTTTGCATCCATTCCAGCAGGGGAAGGAAGTCGCCGCGGTCGAAGGACCGGGAAACCTTTTCCTCTTTGAGGGCCGCTACAAAAAGCTGGGCAGCGTTAAGGTTGCCCAGCGAATAGGTGGCGAAGTAGCCCAGTCCTCCCATCGACCAATGAATGTCTTGCAGGCAGCCCTCAGAGTCGCTGGCGGGACGGAAACCAAAGAGGGTTTCGAATTCCTCATTCCACGCCTGAGGGACGTCATCAACCTCCAATTCGCCCGCAAGAAGGGCCCGCTCAAGTTTGAAGCGCAGGAGGATGTGAAGGTCATAGGTGGCTTCGTCGGCCTCGACCCGAATCGTCGAGTAGGCCGCGCGATTAACTGCGGGGAGGAAGTCGTCGAGTGAAATGTTCTGCAGATGCGGAAAGAGCTCTTGGGCCCGGGGATACCATTTTTCCCAGAAGGGGCGCGAGCGGCCGATATGGTTTTCCCAAAGACGGGACTGCGATTCGTGAATTCCGAGCGAGACCGCCTGCCCCGAGGGAAGGTGGAAGTCGGAGGCCGGCAGCCCTTGTTCGTAGAGTCCGTGGCCGGCCTCGTGCATCACTCCGAAGAGCGAAGAGGTAAAGTCGTGGGCCTCGTAGCGGGTGGTGAGGCGAACGTCGGATGGGCCCAGGGTCGTGCAGAAAGGGTGGGCGGTGGTGTCGATGCGTCCACGGGTAAAGTCGAAGCCCAAGGATTCGGCAACTTCGCGGTTCAGGGTTTGCTGGGCGACGATGGAGGCGGGGCCGTGGAGGAAATCGGACGGAATGCTGGACGAGGCCTCGACCGCGGCGGCGGCGATTTCAGCCAACTCGGCGCTTATGCGCTCGAAAAGGGCCGCCACTTCACGGGTGCTCGCTCCGCGCTCGTATTCCGAGAGAAGGGCATCGTAAGGTTCGTCCAGATAGCCCCAGTGATCGGCCTTTTCCCGGGCAATCGCAAGGAGCTTGGAGAGGTGAGGGGCAAAGAGCGGGAAATCGTTCTTCTGGCGCGCTTCCGCCCAGGCCGCTTTTGCCAGCGAGGAGGCTTCCGAATCCCGCTCCACCAATTCCTGCGGCAGTTGGGTGGCGCGTTCGTAACGGTGGGCCAATTCCCGCTGATTCGCGGCATCAAGGTCAGAGAGACCGTCACGAAAGGCCTCGCACGTCTGTAATTGATGAATTTTCCCCTGAAGGTAGGAAAGCTGTTTCGCCCGATGGGTCACGGATTTCGGCGGAGCATTGGTTTCCTGATCCCACCCGAGGGTGGCGGCGGTGGAGGAAAGAAGGGCAATTTCCTGAAGGAGGGCGGTGAGGTCGGGCACACGCTGAGCATAGCGAGAAGGTGGGCGGGAGCGAAAAGAAAATCCGTGATGAACAATCCCACAGCGGTTTGCCGTATTACCCAGCGATGAGACTTTTGATGTTTTTCGGATTGGCGGCCGGGCTGGCGATGGCGGATCCGAAGCCGGATGAGGTGCGTGTCTACAAGAAGCTGGGTGATGTCGAATTGAAGCTTCACTTCTTCAAGCCGGAGAGCCATCAGGCCTCCGACAAGCGGCCAGCCATCGTTTTCTTTTTCGGCGGCGGATGGAACAGCGGAACACCTGCGCAATTCTATCCCCATTGCGAGCACCTCGCGAAGCGCGGGATGGTGGCAATATCGGCGGAATACCGCGTGAAAAGCCGGCACAAGACCACCCCGCTGGAATGTGTGAAGGATGGGGTCTCGGCCCTCCGCTGGGTGCGGACTCACGCCACCGAACTGGGGATCGATCCCAGTAGGATCGCCGCCGGTGGCGGGTCGGCCGGAGGGCATGTGGCGGCGGCCACCGGGACCACCCGGGGTGTCGTCGAGGAGGGAGAAGACGAAACCGTTTCGGCCCGGCCCGATGCTCTCGTCCTGTTCAATCCGGTTTATGACAACGGACCCGACGGATACGGGCATGGCCGGGTGAAGGCCTATTGGAAAAAGATCTCCCCGATGCATAACCTCGACAAGGCCACGCCTCCCACCATCGTCTTTCTCGGCACCAAGGACAGCCTGATCCCGGTCAAGACTGCGGAAAATTACCGCGATCTCATGTTGGATGCCGGGGTGCGCTCGGAGCTCTTTTTGTACGAGGGACAACCTCACGGTTTTTTTAATCAATCGAGGTCTCCAGAAAACTATCAAAAAACCGTGAAACAGATGGACGAATTCCTGATTTCTCTGGGCTTCCTGGAGAAGCGATAGGTGAAGGGGTGGGCTCTCTTTCTCCTCATCATTGTCGCTTCGCCATGATTCACGATTGCCCCGGGGAGCATTTTTTCCCACCCTTGCGGCATGAGGAAAGGTTGGTTGCTCCTGTGGGCGGGATGCCTGATGGCGTTGACCGGATGCGGGTTGTATCCGGACATTGCCCCCCATCCTCGCGGGTGGAGTCCACCGGCGGTGACCGCGTCAGACCAATATGGGCGACGAATCGACCTCAGACAGGCAACTTCAGGCCCGTGGGCGGTTGTTTTCTTTTATCCCAAAGCGGACACGCCAGGATGAACCAAGCAGGTCCAGTCGCTGCGGTCTGCATTCGCGACACTTACGGGAAACCGGGTCACGGTCATCGGAGTCTCGATGGATTCGATTGCTGAGCAACGGGCCTTTTCGGACAAGTTTCGTCTGCCTTTTTCTCTCTTGTGTGATACCGACGGGCGAATTTGCGACGCCTATCGGGTGGTGCATCCTTGGCGTCGGCCACGACGGGAGACCTTTCTCTTCCGTAATGGGGTTTTGATCCACCATGACCGTGCCGTCAATCCCCAGCGGCAAGCTTACGATGTGCTGATGCGGATTGGTGCCTTGTCGCGGGCACGCTGATTCTTGTTTGCGGGTGACCCCCAAGCCCTCAACAATGTCAACAAGCCGTGCACCGGTTTGATCGCCGGTCAGGGCTTGACAAGGGCCTGCAAAACCCGGTCGGCCTCCTTCGCGGCACCCGCTTTATGCCCCGCCGCCTCACCCGCGAGCCCGGCGCTTGGGCCCACGGGATGGAGTGCCACGATGCGGGGAGCCTGCTGGTCTGAATCGGCAGCAAAGCCTCCGCACCGCACGCAGGGCCCGGGTCAGCCGAGGCGGTGTTTGAAGTCCTGGTAGTCGAATTCGCGGATAAGCTCCACTGGACCACCGTCGCGCATGATGGTGATGGCAGGCAGGGGGACACCGTTGAAGGTGGTGTTCTTAACCATGGTGTAGTGGGCCATGTCGAGGAAGACGAGCTGGTCGCCAATCTTCAGTTCGTGGTCGAAGGAATAATCACCGATGACATCCCCGCTGAGGCAGGTGGGTCCGCCGAAGCGGTAGCTGTGCTTCTTCTCGCCCGGAAGGCCGGCCCCGAGGACGTCGGGGCGGTAGGGCATTTCGAGGACATCGGGCATGTGGGTGGTGGCCGAGACGTCGAGGACCGCGACCTTCATGCTGTTCTCCACGATGTCAATGACGCTACCCACGAGGACGCCGCCGCCCGACGAGATGGCTTCGCCCGGCTCAAGGAAGACCTCGAGTTGGGGGTAACGTGCCTTGGTGTCCTTGACGAGGCGGATGAGGAGATCGACGTCGTAGTGGTCGGAGGTGATGAGGTGGCCGCCGCCCATGTTGAGCCATTTCATGCGGCGGAGGTAGCGGTCAAACTTGGCGAAGACCTGTTCGAGGGTGCGTTCCAGGGCGTCCGCTCCCTGCTCACAGAGGGTGTGGAAGTGCAGACCCTCGATCCCTTCGAGATCGGCGTCGTTCATTTGCGAGGCGAGTACGCCGAAGCGCGAACCGGGGGCGCAGGGGTCGTAGATTTCCGCGCAAGCCTCGGAGTATTCCGGGTTGATGCGGAGGCCTGCGGAAATCGGACGATTGGCTGCGGCAAGGTGCTCGCGGTAGCGTTGCCACTGACCCAAGGAGTTGAAGACGATGTGGTCGGCGATTTCCACCAGTTTCGCGATTTCGGCGGGCTTGTAGGCGGGCGAGAAGACGTGGACTTCTCCACCGAATTCCTCGGCGGCGAGACGTGCCTCGTAGAGCCCGCTGGCGGTGGTGCCGGCGAGGTAGTTGCGCAGGATTGGATAGATCGCGGTGCAAGAGAAGGCCTTCTGGGCGAGGAGGATCTTCGCGCCGGATTCATCGCAGACCCGTTTCAGGATCGCGCCATTGTGGTGGAAAGCTCGCTGGTCAAGCACGTAGGCGGGCGTTTCCAGACCGCTTTCGACAAACGAGCGGGCGATGTCCGGAATGGGCGTGGTGCCTTGGCGGTGGGACGGAATGGGTGGCTTCGAAACGAGGGGGCGCGGAGCGCCAGAATGTGGAGTCATTTTTTGATGGAGCTTGATTGGCATTAGAGAGTCCCCGACAGGGGAGGGAAAAGGGGTGGCCGTTTGGCCGGTGAACGGATGGGTCATCCGTGATTCGGGTCCGGAGACGAGCAGAGATCATCCGCCCGCGACCATGAGCGTGGACTCCGGGGTCTTTTCCGCGGTGGGCGCAGGGCGTGCCGAGGGCACAGCCTGCGCCTACAGACTCAATTCTTGATCGACTTCAAGGACATGCCAGGGAAGCCCCCAAGCATTGAGATCGTCCATGAAGGGATCAGGATCCAGCTGCTCCAAATTCCATACTCCGGGACGCAGCCAGGCTCCGGAGATGAGTTGTCGGGCCCCAATCATGGCGGGAACCCCGGCGGTGTAGCTGATCGCCTGGCTCTTGACCTCGGCGTAGCATTCCTGGTGATCACAAATGTTGTAAATGAACTTGGTTTCCTCCTTGCCGGTCTCTTTCGAGGTCCCGGTGATGAGGCAACCAATGCAGGTTTTGCCCTTGGTGAGCGGGCCAAGTGAGGCCGGGTCGGGCAGGACTTTTTGCAGAAACTGCAGCGGGGCGATTTCCACGCCCTCGACGGTCATGGGCTCGATGGACGTCATGCCGACGTTCTCAAGCACGGTGAGGTGGTTGATGTATTGCTCCGAAAAGGTCATCCAGAAGCGGATGCGCTCTAGCCCGGGCAGGTTGAGGGCGAGGCTTTCGATTTCCTCGTGGTGAAGGAGGTAGATGCGCTTCTCGCCGATTTCCTCGTGAGGAAATTCGAAAGTCGTGCTGACAGCGAGCGGCTCAGTTTCCTTCCATTCGCCTTTTTCCCAGTATCGACCCGGCGCAGTGATCTCGCGAATGTTGATCTCCGGACTGAAGTTGGTGGCAAAGGGCAAGCCGTGACTGCCGGCGTTGGCATCGATGATGTCGACAGTGCGGATGCTGGAGAAAAAATGCTTCAGGGCGTAGGCGCAGAAGACGTTGGTCACGCCGGGATCAAAGCCCGAGCCGAGGATCGCGGTGAGGCCAGCCTCCTTGAAACGGTCCTGGTAGGCCCACTGGTATTTGTACTCGAAGTGCGGATTGTCCGGCGACTCGTAATTGGCGGTGTCGAGGTAATGTACCCCGGCTTCCAGACAGGCCTCCATCAAGGTGAGGTCTTGGTAGGGAAGGGCGATGTTGAGGAGGTAGTCTGCTCCAACTTGCTTGAGGAAGGACGCCGTTTCGGCGACATCGTCAGCATCAATCCGGGCGGTCTTGATCTCTACCCCAGTGCCGGCCTTGATCTCAGAAGCGATCGCCTGGCATTTTGAGAGGGTCCGGCTCACAAGCCAAATTTCACCAAAGGTCGTGGCGTCCTGAGCACATTTCCAGGCCACAACATTTCCCACTCCACCGGCACCGACGATGACTGTCTTCTTCAATTTTTTGCGAGGGCGGAGATTCTCTCCTTTTTCGGGAATGTCAAAACGAAAAAACGCTCGTAAATTGACGGGGGCAAAACACCTCAATTGACATCTTGATCAAAAAACAAAAGGTCGCCGTCCCAGCCCCAAATCGGCCGGAATCGCGAAAGTCGGTTGAGTTTGGACCCCGCGCTGCCCGATCGAAGCAATCCCAAGTCTGAATTAATCCGGCCAACCAGAGAGCGAAACGGACCTTCTTCATGGCGGCCTCAAAGCGTCATGCAGAGCTGATAAAGAATCAAAAAATGTCACTCCAAAGCCTGCACCTTGAGCTCACGCAGTGAGAAGAGCCCGCCACCCTCGACCGGTAACCCTCGCGCTCCCGTCTGACGCTTGCGGCCAAACCACTCCCGCTTGGCCTGAAAGGCCTGCTCGACAAATTCCCGACTCCCCAA
>JALQTQ010000107.1 GCA_023263995.1 Akkermansiaceae bacterium
CCGAAAAAGCCTTCCCCGACTTCCGCCACGCCCTCGGCACGCAATACGTCTGCGACGCCGTCCTCGAATCGGCCCAGACCGGCCAGTGGGTCGAGGTCAAGCGGGCCTGAGCAATTTCATCCTTCCACAATTGCCCCCGGCCTTTCAGGGTTCTTCGTCATGCGAAGAACCCTTTTCTTTTTCCTCTCCCTCGCCCTCCTGGCCTCAGGGGCCCCAAAGCCCAACTTCATCATCATCTTCACCGATGACCAGGGATACGGCGACCTCGGTTGCTTTGGCTCCAAAACCATTAAGACTCCGAACCTCGACCGCCTGGCGAAGGAAGGTCGCAAGTTCACCAGCTTCATGGTGGCCTCCCCGGTCTGCTCGCCTTCCCGCACCGCCCTTCTCACCGGCTGCTATCCCAAGCGCGTGAGCATGCACAAAGGCGTTCTCTTCCCCGGCTCGAAACACGGCCTGCACCCCGACGAACACACCATCGCCGACCAGCTCAAGGGCGCCGGATACGCCACCGCCTGCTTCGGCAAGTGGCACCTCGGCCACCACCCCGAAACCCTCCCGACCTCCAATGGCTTCGATACCTACCTCGGCATTCCCTATTCGAACGACATGAACCACCCCGACAACAAGGGGAAACCCCGGGGCGGATGGGCCGGCATGGACGAACTCTGGAAGGATCCCGAATCCACCCTCACCAAGTGGAAGACCCCGCTCATGGAGGACGAGAAGATCATCGAGGTCCCGGTCGACCAACGACTCGTCACCCGACGCTACACCGACAAGTCCCTCGAGTTCATCAAGGCCAACCAGGATAAGCCCTTCTTCCTCTACCTGCCGCACTCGATGCCCCACATCCCACTCTACGTCCCCGATGACGTCCGCGACCCCGACCCCAAGCGGGCCTACATCAATGTCATCGAACACATCGACACCCAGGTCGGCCGCATCGTCGACTACCTCCGCGAATCCAAGCTCGACCAGAACACCTACCTGATCTTCACCACCGACAACGGCCCCTGGCTCCCCTTCAAACACCACGGTGGATCGGCCGGCCCGCTGCGCGACGGCAAGGGCACCACCTTCGAGGGCGGCCAACGAGTCCCCTGCATCATGTGGGCTCCCGGCCGTATCCCGGCCAACACCACCTGCAACACCCTCTGCGGGACCATCGATCTCCTCCCCACCCTCGCCGCGCTAAGTGGTTCGAATCTCCCGGCCGACCGCAAGATCGACGGCCTCGATATCTCCAAACTCCTCCTGGGCTCCAACGAAACGCCCCGGCAGGAATTCCTCCACTACTCCAGCAACGGGAACCTCGAGGGAATCCGCCAAAGCGACTACAAGCTCCTCGTGAAAAAGGGCCGCGGTCGCAAAGATCAACCAGCCAACAAAGGCCAGGTCATGCTTTTCAACCTCAAGGAGGATCTCGGCGAACAAAACAACATCGCCTCCGAACACCCGGACCTCGTCGCCAAACTCACCAAGCGCATGGAGGAACTCGACGCCGAGATCACCAAGAACCAGCGGCCGACTTGGCGGAAGGAATAGCGAAGCAACCTCTTGCGACTTTACTCCGGCTGACCGTTCCCGATCGGCTTCTTTCCCTTGATCAAAAGAACGGCCTGCCGCGCAAGACGTCGGCCAAAAAGATCATAACCGCCCTGAGTGTAGTGCAGGTCGTTGGAGAGCTTCCCGTTCTTCTCCTTGTTGTTGGTGTCGTCAGTGTCCACCCACGCCCCCCGCGGGTCATCGGTCGCCACCTTGACCTGAGCCTGACGCACCGCTTCCCAATGGTCGGCGGATGAATGGTCACTGAGGCGCCCGATGACGAAGTTCATCTCGGGAGCCCCTAGGTCCTTGCGAAGATTGGCAATCAGGGTTTTCATGCTCGCCTCGTAAGCCGCCGACAACTTCTCCTTGGCATCGCGCTCCCCCTGCATCCAGAAAAAGGTGATGCTGTCAGGCTTCTTCCCGTCCATCGCGGCTTGGGCCGCCTTCAGGGTCTGGTCGTAAAAGGCCCCCGGATCCTTCTTCGCCGGCAACTTGCTCTTGGCGGCAATCTCGTCCCAGGTCTTGACCCATTTCCGAATCGGCTGACCACCCCTCGCAAACTTGACGTGCACGATCTCATCGTCCGGCAGGAGCCTCTTCAACTCCGGCAGGAAAGCCCGCTCAGGCTTCAGCCCCGCCATGTTCGATTGGCCGGACAGGATGAAAAGATGCCTCTCCCCGCCGTGGAGCAGGGAAAGGCATGAAATCCAGGAAAGAAGGAGAAGGCGTTTGATGATCATGGACCTTCCTACGGCCCGCAACCCACCCCGCTATCGGTCCTATTTGATCTCGCGCACCTTGATGTTGCGGAACGAGACCACATTCCCGTGGTCCTGCAGGCAGACGTGACCGCTGGTGGCCTCCCCGAATCCCTTGAACTTCTTGAACTTCGAAGCGGCCACCTTCTTCTTCCAGTCCTCCGAACCCTTCACGTATTCGACATATTTCGTCCCGTTCATCCAGTGCACGCACTTCTCCGGCGTGATCAAAATCCGCAAGGTGTTCCACTCGCCGGCCGGCTTGGTGGCATCGACGCCCTCGGCCGGACGGTAAAGCTGGTAAAGCCATCCCGCCTTCTGCGGGTCGTGCCCGTCCACGTTGTCCTGGATCTGGATCTCGGGCCCGGTCTGCCAGGGCGTCCCGGCCGTTTCCTTGACGTGATACATCAAGCCCGAGTTCCCGCCTTTGGAAATCTTGTAATCCACCGAAAACTCAAATGCCCCGTATTCCTTCTTGGTCAAAATGTCCCCGCCTCCGCCACCGGTCAGGGTGAGCACCCCATCCTTGACCTCCCACTTGGGCGACATGCCCTCCTTCTTGAAATTGCGGAAATGCTCGGTCGACTCACCATCAAAGAGAAGGACCCACCCGGCCTTCTTCTCCTCATCGGTCAGGGAATTCACCGATTCACCCGCGGCCCAGGAAACAGACATCAAAAACGAAAGGAAGATTTTCATGGCCAGTAAGATCACCTTTGGGACACCCTGTTCCAAGCCTCAAAGACACGAATTTTCACCTTCTCCGCCCTCATGCTCCGCCTGATCCTCTGCCTCCTTCTCCTCGCTCCCCTGCACGCCCAGTGGCCCGCCTTCCGGGGCCCGAACAACGACGGCATCCACCCGCCCCGCCCCGACGGCCAACCCCACGGCTTCCCGGTGGAATGGAGCGAAGGTAAGAACATCGTCTGGAAAACCGCGATCCCCGGGCGCGCCTGGTCCACCCCCGTCATCATGGGCGACCAGGTCTGGCTCAGCAACGCCACCCCCGACGGCAAGAAGATGTATGCGGTCTGTCTCGACAAGGCCACCGGCAAGGAACTCCACAACCTCCTCCTCTTCGAGAACGAAGACCCCGAGCCCCTCGGCAACAAGGTCAACGGATATGGCTCCTGCTCCCCCGCCGTCGATGCCGACTGCGTCTATTTCCACTTCGGCAGCTACGGCACCGCCGCCCTCGACCGAAAAACTGGGAAGACGGTCTGGCAGCGCCGCGACCTGCCCTGCCGCCACTTCCGGGGACCCGCCTCGTCGGTGGTTCTTCACAAGAACCTCGTCATCCTGTCCATGGACGGGATCGACCACCAATACCTCGTCGCCCTCGACCGCCAGACCGGCAAGACGGTCTGGAAGACCGACCGTACGACGGACTTCGGAGATGTCGAACCGGGCGGCAAGGTCCGGGGCGACGGCGACCTTCGCAAGGCCTACACCACACCCAATTTCATCACCCTGAACGGGGTCCGCCAGCTGGTCTCCCCCGGAGCCAAGGCCTGCTATGGCTACAACGCGGACACCGGCGAGGAACTCTGGAAGGTCACCTACGATGGCTTCTCCAACGCCATCTCCCCGGTCTTTGTCGGACAGGACCTCGCCCTGATCAACACCGGCCTCGGCAAACCCCACCTCCTCGGCGTCCGACTCGATGACAAGCTTTCGGGCGATGTCACCGACACCCACATCGAGTGGGACGTCTTCAAGCGCATCCCCGCCCGCTGCTCCCCCGTGGTCATCGGACGGCACGCCTACTTCACCTCGGAAGCGGGCATCCTGAGCCGCCTGAACTGTGACAACGGCGAGATCGACAACTACCTCGCCCTCAAAACCAACTTTTCCTCCTCCGCCGTCCTCGCCGACGGACACCTTTACTTCGCCGACGAACGGGGACAAACCTTCGTGGTGCAACCCGGGCCCGAACTCAAGATCGTCGCCACCAATACCCTCGACGACGGTTGCATGGCCTCCCCCGCATTCGATGGCAAGGCCCTCTACCTCCGTTCCAAATCACACCTCTACCGCATCGAAACCAAGTGATCGCCCGACAACCATGACATCCAAGAAACTCGCCCCCCGATTCCTCGCCCTCGTTTCCCTTTGCGTCTTTGCCCAGGCCAAGGCCGAAGATAAAAAGGAGATTCGCTTCACCAGCGTGCCCGATATCTTCAACTGGAACATCGGCAATCCCCAACCCGGCTGGGAAGACACCCTCGATTGGTTCTTCAAGCACCTCAAAAAGGAAGGCCCCGACTTCAACCTCAACGCCGGCGACATCATGGACGCCCGTTGGTGGGAGAACGCCGGACAGGTGAAGAAAAAGACCGAGGAGTATTGGACCGGCTTCAAAAAGCGCTACCGGGACCACGACCTGAAGGTCTACGTCGCGCCCGGGGACCACGAATACGGCGACGACGGCGGCCTCCGCAAGGGCGACATCGCCCGGGCTTTCGGGAAGCAATTCACCGAGCTCATGGACATGCCCCGCAACGGTCCCAAGAACCACCTCGGCCGCGCCTTCTTCGTGCGCCAAGGCAACCTCCTCGTCATCACCCTCGACACCTTCGAGGACGCCGGACCCAAATTCGCCTACACCGTCGGCGATGAACAACTGGCTTGGATGGAACAAACCCTCACCGCCCACCAGGACGCTGAATTCGTCATCGTGCAAGGCCACCTTCCGATCGTCGGCCCCGTCCGCAGCAAAAACTCCAGCGCCAGCATGCTCAAGGGAGGCACCAATTCCAAACTCTGGAAGCTCATGGTGAAGCACCAGGTCGATGCCTACTTCTGCGGCGAGCACCATCGTATCACGGTGAAGAAACACGACGGCATCTGGCAGATCGTCCACGGTGCCCTCTGGGGAACCCAGACCGATCTCAATTACCTCAGTGGCATCGTGCGGCCCGGCGAGATGACCCTGAAGCTCCATGAATTCGATGTGGAATACGGCGGTGGCTACCTCGGCGACCACCCTCACCGAGGTCCCAAAAACAAGCCACGCGAAAAAGTCTCACTGACAGCCAAGACCAAAAAGGAAGGCCCCAGAACCACCGGAACCCTCATTCTCAAGTCCGATTCAAACGAAGAAACCGCGACCGGCTGGTTCGAGAAAGCCCTCCCCGCAAAACCCGCTGCAAAATAATTCATCGCCGCCTTTTCCACCCGTCATGAAACACTTCTTCCTCCTGCTTCTCGTTCAGACTTCGTGCTCACTGTTCGGTGTTCAAACTTCACCCCCTCCCAACATCGTCTTCATCCTCGCCGATGACCTCGGCATCCACGACCTTTCCTGCGAAGGATCGACCTTTTACGAGACTCCCCACATCGATGCCATCGCCCGATCCGGCATGCGCTTCACCAACGGCTACTCGACCTGCCAGGTCTGCTCACCGTCGCGGGCTTCCATCATGAGCGGTCAGTATCCCGCTCGCGTCGGCATCACCGACTGGATCGGAGCAGCCACCGGCACCAACTGGAACCGAAATGACAAGATCCTCCCGCCCCCGAACGCCTCGCAACTCCCGTCAGACATCACCACCATCGCGGAGGCCCTGAATTCAGGTGGTTATCGTACTTTCTTCGCCGGCAAATGGCACCTTGGTGGCGACGGATCGGGCCCCGAAGACCACGGCTTCGAGATCAACAAGGGCGGCTATTCCTCCGGCTCACCCCGTGGTGGATACTTCGCCCCCTACAACAACCCGAAACTGGAGGACGGCCCGAACGGCGAAGCCCTTCCATCCCGACTCGCCCGCGAGACCGTCGACTTCATCAAGCAGGAATCCGACAAGCCCTTCTTCGCCTTCCTCTCCTTCTACTCCGTGCACGGCCCCATCCAGACCTCGCCCGACCTCTGGGAAAAATACCGCAAAAAAGCCGTGGCTGCGGGACGGGTCGACGAACGCTTCAAAGTCGACCGTACCCTTCCAGTCCGCCAAGTCCAGGACTGCCCGATCTACGGAGGAATGATGGAAGCGATGGACTCAGCCGTAGGCCTCGTCACCACCCACCTCCGGGACACCGGACTCGACAAGAACACCATCGTTGTTTTCACCTCCGACAATGGTGGAGTATCGTCAGGCGATGCCTTCGCCACCGCCTGCCTTCCCTTCCGTGGAGGCAAGGGTCGCCAGTGGGAAGGCGGCATCCGCCAGCCCTACTACATCATTGCCCCAGGCGTGACCACACCCGGTTCAACTTCGCCCCAATTTGCCACCGGAACGGACTTCCTTCCCACCCTTCTCGAGTTGGCAGGAGTCGAAATCAGTCCACGCCAGATTCTTGACGGAATCTCCCTTGTCCCCGCACTCAAGGGCAACCCTTGCGGTCGAACCCTCTATTGGCACTATCCTCACTACGGCAATCAGGGCGGTGAGCCCTCCGGGATCATTCGCGAGGGCGACCACAAGCTCATCCGCTACTACGAAGACGGTCGGGAGGAACTCTACAACCTCATCACCGATCGTGGTGAGCAAACCGACCTCGCCGACAAAATGCCGCAAATGGTCAAATCACTCTCAGCAAAGCTCACCGCCCACCTCAAGGAAGTTGGGGCCAGAATCCCGAAGACCGACCCCCGATTCAATGCCGCCAAAAAGGCGCTCCAGATTGAAAGCCTGCACACCAAGAGGAAGGAGGCTCTCGAAGCACAACACGCAAACTTCCTTAAACCCAACTTCCGACCCAACCCAACCTGGTGGGGTGCGCTGCAGAACAAAGATTAGTCTCATCACCAAACCAAAAGGGCACCTTCAAAGCCCCGGGCTGCCCGGAATCACACCAAACCCCGGCCATTTTTGCATAAGCGTCCTGAAATCCGACCTCAACCAAGCCCTCGGCGACTGTTGCGGCACCTGGGCGGACTGCCTTCAGACCGATGACTACCAGGCCTACACCTCCTACCAACGGGATCATGCCGACCTGGTCGACCTCAACAACTGCGCCACCCACATCCGGCGTGGCTTCAAGAAAGCCCTCGACCTGGGCGAACGCGACCCCGCCCGGGTGGTCAAGCTCCTCTCATCGGTCTACCACCTCGAGGCACAACTGCGCGAGGAGAAGGCTGGTCCCGCCTTACGGCATGCCGTCCGCGGGAGTCACGTCGCTCACCGGCTTCGCTTGATTCGCAGATACCTCGGCCGCATCCGGTCCCGCCACCTGCCTGGCAGCCCCCCTCCCGGCTTTGGCCGGGGAAAGACAGGACTGAAACTCCGCTCCGAAAAGCAGTTTCATAAGAGCGAAATGGGCAAAGCCATCAGCTACGCCCTCGACCACTGGGATCGCTTCGAATCCTACCTGACGGACGGGCGGGTGGAACTCTGCAACAACCTCATCGAGAACGCGATTCGTCCCCTCAAGCTCGGCGCTATGAATGATTTATTCTTCGGCTCGGCGCGCGGAGGCGAACCGGCCTGCGTGGCCTACACCTTGATTGAGAACTGCAAGCGCCATGGCCTGGATGTCCGGAGCTCCCTGATGGAAGCGATGAGGATGCTCGATGGGCATGGCCCCGCCCGAGCCGGGGAGCTCACCCCGGCCGCCGTGGCCAAGGCGCGCCGCATGCACCAGGTCAGCTGACAATCCAGATCCTCAACCGGCCCGAAATCCCGTGCCAACTCAATAGGGTCGTGTTTCCTCCGCTTACCTTCCTTCAGCAATTCCTCGCAACCAATCACCGGCCAGGCGACAGCCGAGATCGTGGCATCATCGAAATGGCCCGAGCTCCCTTCGATCCTGATCCCGCAGGTGCAGTCAAGTGGACCTCCAACATCGGAGACCAGTCGCTTCGTCAGGGGACACTTGAGATGGCCTCAAGAACATGGAACAACCGTGATCACAACTCGCTGATGACCGGATCAGCGGGTGTGGCTTTCAGCATGCCATTGACGTGGATCTCACCATTTCTGATGGTCACAATTTTCGGCGCGCCCGCCGAGTCTCTCGCGAATGTCCGGAAGATGAACTCAGGCTGCTCAACAAGATCAGTGGTAATCTCAGCGAGGATCTGAGCAGCGATGGCTTCGCCCAAAACGAGGCTTCGGGTGTTGTCAGTGCGCCAATGGACTCCTCCCATGGTTCGGCCCATAGCGACATTCATTGCAAGCTTATTGAGTTCGCCTTCGATGGTGAGACCGTCAGGCGAGATCTCGCGACGAATTCCAAAGCCATCTTCATCCACGCCTGTTTCAAATGCCTTGAAAGGTCGCGGTTGGGCGTAAGGCGTAGCCCTCTCCAACGGGCTGAATTCCTCGTCTCCACAGAGAGGAATCGGAGTGAGATTATCGTCGAGAAGTTTGAAGTATGCCTTCAGAACGGTGACACAGGCACCAGCGACGGTGGCGTGGCCTGCTCCATAAGCGGGGTGAGTGGGACTCCCGGGAGTGAATGCCATGGGTAGCAAGAGGGAAGGTGAACCGACCGACGCTTGGTTCATTGTAACGATTCTTTGTCCAAGATCGGTGTTGGCGAATGTCACAGGGATTGGATAGCTTCGCCTAGTGCCTGAGGAGTTTCCAAACTCCTTCACATGAACCAATCCCCCAAAAGCTTCGGGGCGAAGGCGGAGATGCACTTGCCACTTCTGATTCCATACGATCTTGAGGGCTCTCGTCGCGACTTCTGACACCAGCGCTAAAATGTGAGGGCCTCCAAGGGTGCCAAAGCCTGCTTCGCGAGTCCCAACTGGGGCAAAGCCATAGGGATTACCCGGTGTCCACTTCACATTGGAAGAGAGCATGAGGAGGGCGGCATTGAAGTAGGCCTGATGGAGCGCGTCTTTGTTGACGAATCGGGCGAGGTCGCGCATGGTGGAAAGGTAGCGGGTCTTTTCCCCTCCTTCGTAATAACTCTCGCAGGATTCGTTGGCGCTCGAATAAGGACGACCATCGTTTCCATTTCCAGTGTTTTGAGCGTGTAGCCAGTCATCGAAATTGGTGAGATAATCTTTCCCGGCGCGATAAGGACGCTGTTGTTGTGAAATGCTTTGCGTGCCGAAAGCGACATCACGATTGAAGAACTGGCTGACCATGGGGCCGACCTCCTCACCGGGAAGCCCTAAGCGGAAAACGTTGGCCGGAGTGAAGCCTGAAAAATTTCCTTCGAAGCCCGGTGTATCGATGCCGGGTCGGAGCATCGCAGCGGTATCACCGGAGACGTTTTCAGCCGTGAAACGATGAGTCAGATCCCGAGCCGCTGCGGCCACGTCAGAATCGGTCTCGAACTCCGCGAGCGATACATCGCGAAGAAGGGCCATCCAATAAACTTCAGCCATCTCGGCTGAGGTGGTTGGCGAGAAAACGGAAGGGGCCGGAGGCATTGTAAAGCGGAAGGGCTCGGGGGTGAGTTGGTCTTTTGAAAGACCCGCACGCGGGTTGGTGAGCTTCGCGGTAACTTCAGGATGGGGAGGCATGACACCAACACCGCATTCGCAAGCGGATAGCTCGAAACAATCCTGCGTCTTTCCGGCGGGCACTTGAGGAAACTTGTTCCCATCCATATCGAACGTCGCGGCAACGAGTTTTTCAAAAGAATCCGGACAAACTTCTCCGAATTCATTATGGGGCAGTGTTTTGTGATAGCTACCGAGTCCACGAACGGCTTCGTGATTGATTCGCCAAGTTTCAAGAGTATCCCCGTTGTTAGGGCGTGTCGAGTTCTGGGTTTCGGTTACCTGAGGAGCATTGTTTTCTGGCATGATGGATGGAGGGTTGTTGGGGTTGTTTTTATGGAATCAGAGGATTGATTTATGATATATAATTAGTTTCTGGTAGAAGTTTGGATAAAACTTAATCCACTGCCACAGAATCTCCCCGAGCTCTCGACTCAGGTTTCCCCCCAATTCCTCCGCAAAGTTCATTTCGGTATTGCCCACTCCATGAACTGGAAGAGTTACGATCTTTTTCATGGCGTTTGGGAATTGGCTTTCGGTGGGAATTTCGCGGAGGCACGTTATTCGACAGGCCTGTCTCGAAGACAGAGAAACATAGGGAGAGACGGGCGTTGGGGGCGTGGTTGTGAGAAATCTTGGGAAAGATCAATGATTCAGCAGCAGGTCATCCCTTCGTTTATGTGATCGTCCCTTTAGCATCCGTTTGTCTGTCTGGTCAAGGTCTTTTTTGAAAGCGATTTTTCGAGTGATTGACTCGGACTGCTTGTTATGCGGGCAAATACAGGCGGATCGTGAAATCGCCTCGCCTATTCGAAATCTCTCAGACTGAAGTGGTCCCAGGAAACGGAGCCAAGCCGATATTGATGAATTGAGCTGGTCGGACCGGGGCAATTCACCCGAAGATACGACCAAGTGAGTAAACGAAAAAGAAGGCACCTGAGTGCCGAGTTCAAAGCCCGGATCGCGAAAGAAGCTCTGGAGAAGGAAAAAACGATTCAGCAGATTGCGCAGGAGAATGACATCGCTCCGGCCCAGGTAAGCAGCTGGAAGAAAGAGCTCGAAGAGCGTCTAGCCGAGATTTTCGAGCGCAAGAACAACCGGGCTGAAGCGGCACGGAAGGAAGAGCTGCGGGCCTCGAGATTGGAGCGCAAAGTTGCGCCAACTCCTCATTGAGAAGGAGTTTCTCGAAAAAAAGTGCGAACAGCTCGGAGTGGATCTGAGCGAAAGGCCATGATTGAGAAGGACCATCCG
>JALQTQ010000108.1 GCA_023263995.1 Akkermansiaceae bacterium
CACCGAAGGCGGCGCCCAAAACGGATAAGCCCACGTTCCCCGGGCCAGGGAAGCAAGTTGCGATGACCACTGCGGAGCAGGGGAGGAAAAAAAGAAGCCAATCAGGTGTCCTGATCGCAATTCAGGCGTCCCGACGGATGATGCAACCTAGGATTGAAGGGCCAGTCGCACCCCGCGGGCCTTGTGTTCCGTTTCCTCGAATTCGGCTGCGGGATCTGAGTCGGCGACGATGCCGGCTCCGACGTGGTAGTCGAGGTGGCCCTTCTCGTGGATCAGGGTTCGGATGGCGATGTTGAATTGGGACTCTTCGTTGAAACCGAGGAAGCCCACCGCCCCGGTGTAGAGGCCGCGTGGGACCGGCTCGAGTTCGGCGATGATTTCCATGGCTCGTTTTTTGGGAGCTCCGGTGATCGAGCCTCCGGGGAAGCAGGCCCCGAGGGCCGAGAGATGGCTTTGGTCCGGCGAGAGGGTGCCGCGGACGGTCGAGACGAGATGGTGCACATGCTGGAGCGACTCGAGCTGGAGCATGTCGCTGACGTGGACCGAGCCGAAGCGGCAGACTTGGCCGAGGTCGTTGCGGAGGAGGTCGGTGATCATGACCAGTTCGGCGCGTTCCTTCTCAGAATAACGCAGGTCAAAGGCTGACCGGGAATCAAGTTCGGGATCGGCAAAGCGCGGGCGCGTTCCCTTGATCGGGCGGGTTTCAATTTCGCGGCCGGAGAAGCGCAGGAAGGTCTCGGGTGACGACGAAAGGATTTCGCGGCCTCCCAAGTTGAGGTAGGCGGCCGAGGGGGCAGGGGCGGAAGTGCGAAGTTTTTCGTAAAGGGGAAAGAGTCCGCCGGGAGCCTCGCAGTTGGCACGGAGACGACGCGACAGGTTGACCTGGTAGATGTCGCCGGCCGAGATGTAGTCCTTGATGGCGGCGACGGCCCCGAGGAATTGCTCGCGCGGAAGAGAGTCGTGCCATGGACCGAGGGCGGGAGCGGGAGCGGCGGTCGGCTCGCGCAGTTCCTTCGAAAGTGTCCCCGTTTCCCACCATTCTCCGCTTTGGTGGTGATAGACAAGGAGCTCGGGGTAGAGGCCGAAGGTGAAGTGGCCGAGGTAATCGATGCAGCCGCAGGCTGCGCCCACCGGGAAGCCGAGGTCGGGAAAGTTGGGCTGGGTCCGGAGTTGGAGGGCTTTGGCAAGGGCATCGGGGCGCGAGAGGTGACCGCGAATGAGGTCCGCCGGTCGCGCCCCAATAATGGACAAGGGTGGGTGGTGTTTGGCCGGGAGGTGGCCGGCGGTGTCGAAGTAGACCAATCCGGGAAGGTGACCGAGGCCTCGGGCGATCTCTTCGGGGGCACCGTCCAAGGTGACCGGTTTCGGAATGAGGGTGTCTTTCACAGGGGCGTGGCCTCGTTGACAGGGCGGGGGCTTTAGACTAATGTCACTGTCCTGATGAAGAATTTCCAAGCGACCGGCAAGCGCAATCTGGGGGTCTTCCACCTCTCTTGCTGGGTTCTCGGTCTCATTGGCTTCATGCAGTTGATGGCGGTGGGAGTGGCCATGGCTTTTCGCCAGCAGCGGATGCCCGAGCCGATTGAGCGGGTGGTCACGGAATACATCGTGGTGCCGACTGAGCGTCGGGCCCCGGTCACGGTGGCGCCTCAGAAGCCGAAGGCGAAGCTCGCACCGGAGCCTGATTTGGGCGAGCCGGTGTCTCTCCCGGAATTGCCTCCGCTGCCGGTTCCGAAGGAGAAGGATATCCTCGACGGTCCGCCGGTGGTGCTGGACCCGGTGGTCGAGGAGTTGTTGGAGGAGGCCGACGATGCCCGCATCCAAGGCGACTTCGTGCTTGCCCTGACCAAACTCACCGATGCGGCGGAGCGGGATGGGGAAAATGCCAACGTCCTCTACGGACTTGGAGTGACTTACGAGGAACTCGGGGTCTTTGACAAAGCGGCTGAGTTCTTTTTGCAGGTGTATCAAGTTGGCCCGCTCAAAGGGGGATCCCTCTATGAAAAGGCGGCCCTGAAGCTGGCTCACGGGCTGGTTCCCGAGGTCAAGGGGCTGGCGATGCTTGGTTGGGGGCGCATGGCCAATCCACGGCGCGACCAGATCGACCAACTGAGCGGAGAGAAGCGCACCCTGATCATGCCGGTGCGGGCCTCTCCAACCAAGGAATTCGATCCCCAGTTGTTCACCCCGCGGGTGCGCTTCTACGAGGAAGTCGATGGCAAGATCACCCAAGCCATCATCAATCAGGGGCATTCCGGTAGCGACTGGGTGACCGGAACCGCCGACTGGGCCGACGGGGAGGAATTCGCGGAGGTCTGGTATTTCGTGCCCGATCAGGATCCGGCCACCGGACTTCTTTTTGGTCAGCGGAAATTCTACGGATTCGTGGCCGAGCTCTACTACGACGGCCGCTTGGTCGATATCCGGGCTCAGCCCCGCACTCTCCTGCAGGAGGGAGGCGGGGAATCGACGATGCAGGAATTGCGTCGAGAACTCGACGAGCTGGATGGCTTGAGCCTGGAAGACCTCGCTCCCGCTGGGCCGTCCGTTCTTCCCAAAATCCAAGACCTACGGCCGGGCCCCGATTCCCTTCCTGATCCCAATCCTCTTCCACTGCCTGATCCCGTCTTGCCCGACCTGAGCACGCCGGGGTTGCCGGATGAGGGGAACTAGTGTAGCCCGCTGGCACCTTGCCGTGTTCACTCTCTTTCTCCCTCCGCCCGTTTTTATCCTCGAGCCCGGGTTGGTATTTCGCAAACCACGGAACCGTTCGGCTTCTCCGCCGATGAGCCATTTCGAGGGATAAGATCATGCCGGAGGGAGAGCGTCAGCCAGGAGATGTCATCGGCGATTACCGTCTCGAACGGTTGGTCACCGAAGATCAGATGACGAGCACGTGGGAGGCCGAGCAGATCTCGATGCAGCGTCCGGTCATGCTGGAAATGTTAAAAAGTAGCTCGGCATCCGACGAGCGGGTGAGGCATGCCTTCCTCGAGGACATTCGGGCCAAGGCCCTGCTGACCCATTCCGGGGTGGGGGCGGTCTATGAGGCCGTCAACAACGAACAGGATACCTTTTTTTCCCGGGAACGGCTCGATGGCAACAATCTTGAGGAACTGTCCCGTCAAGGACGCAAGTTCAGCCCGCTGGAGGTCGTGGTTCTGCTGGGCCAGATCGCCCGGACCATGCTTCACCTCGAGGAACATAAGGTGGCGACGGTTGATTTTGCCCTACACCACTTCCTTCTTGTCGGAAAAGACCAGATGCGCCTCGCGAATCTCGCGGTTGAAGGCTCGCGGACCCCGATGGTGGACACTCGTGCCAAGGCACTTTTGGGCGAGTTTTTCGACGGGGTCGTCAAGCAGGGATACCCCGGGGCCACCCGCGTCAAGTCGCTCTGCGGGTTCATGCGCGACCTCGACCGACCTTTGCCCCTCACTTGGAAGCAAATCAGTGATCTTTGTGAGCAGGTGCGCGGGCAGCTGCTGGAAGAAAAGGCCTATCACGAACGACCCTCGGTTGCAGAAACGGTTCAACTCCCCAAGGAGCTGGTCAGGTTTCCTCCCTCGCTTTGGGCTCTCCTGGGAGGAATCGCGATCATCGCGCTGGTGATTTTCCTCATGGTCATCTCGCGGGATTCGAGGCCCGGAAACCCGGTGGAACCGGTGGTGCAGTCGCCCAAATTGGTGGAAATCCCGGCGGGAACCTACCGCTTCGGGGAGACCGATCTCGTCATCCGGAAAGGCTTCACGATCAGCCGGGGCGAGGTCTCGGTCGGAGACTACGAGGCGTTTCTCGAGGCTCCGGATCTCGCTCAATACCGTCACCCGGAGCAGCCGACTTCGAAGAACAGTCACCAGCCCGACGACTGGGAGACGATCTGGCGGGCCGCCGTCAAGGGCGAGGAATGGCAGGGCCGCCCCATGTCCCTCGGATGTCCGATTGTCGGTGTGGATTGGTGGGATGCCTACGCTTACGCCCGATGGAAGGGCGGACGCCTGCCCACCCTGGCCGAATGGACCGCTGCCGCTCTCAAGGACGGCGCTCCGGAAGACGTTGCCGATTGGGGGAAGACGACCGGGCGCGGAAAGGACCTGACCGGAGCCGGACTGGCCGGGATGGCTGGGAACGTCCGCGAATGGACCGCGCAACCTGAAATCAACCCCAACACTCCGCTCGCTCCCAAATGTCACGTGGCCGCAGGCGCCTCTTATCAGCAACCCGAAGGAGGCATCGCGGCCCGTCTCTGGACCGCTGACCGGGGCCTCCGCCGAGCCGATCTCGGCTTCCGCATTATCTCGGAAAAGTGAAGGGAGCCGAGGCTGACTCGCAGAGTCGAAATCGTTGATACTACGGGCAAAATCGGACTTTGTGAAATTTTTCACAAAGAAAACTTGCTAGACTCCACCACGCTGGCTAAACCGCGCCAGCCCCTTGTCGGGCCACCCGTCATGATTTCGATGAATCGTTTTCTTCTCCTCCTGGTGGCGATTTTCTCAGCCACAGCCCTCCCTTCGGTGGCTGCGGAGGGACACGATCACCTCCCGGCGAGCGCCGAGGTCCTCTTCGAACTGGGGTGGTTCAAGTTCACCAACTCGACCCTGATGATGCTGCTGGTCTCGGTCGTTCTCATCGTGGTGGCCCAACTGGCGACCCGAAAAATCTCCTTGGTGCCCACTCCGCTGCAGAATTTCGTCGAGTGGATCCTCGAGAGCCTCATCAATTTCCTGTCCAGCGTGCTGGGCGAGGCGCTCGCCAAGCGCACCTTCTGGTTCTTCGGCACCCTGTTCATCATGATCCTTTTCGCCAACTGGATGGGGCTGATTCCCGGGGTCGGCACCGTTGGCTTCTTCAACAGCGGGCCGGGTGCGGACCCGCATGACACCTTCACCCCGCTTCTCCGCGGGGCCAACGCCGACCTCAACATGACCTCGGCGATGGCGGTCACCTTTGCCCTCCTCTGGTTTTACTGGGCCATCACCGAGACCAGCGTGAAGGACTTCTTCGCCCACATCTTTGCTCCCAAGGGCAAGTTTCAGGGTTTGATGCTGGTCGGCATGATCATCATCTTCCTTTTCGTGGGCCTCATCGAGGTCGCCTCCATCGCCTTCCGCCCGGTGGCCCTGATGTTCCGTCTCTACGGGAACGTCTACGCCGGTGAGAACATGCTGGAGTCCATCATGAATCTCGTGCCGTCCGACTTCCTCAAGTGGCTGGCGGCCCTGCCCTTCTACTTCCTTGAGCTGCTTGTCGGACTCATCCAGGCCCTCGTTTTCACCCTGCTCTGTGCGGTCTTCCTCCGCCTCATCTGCGAACACGAACACGACGACGAGCACGCCCACTAGCACTCTGAACCCTCACCCGGCAGGACCATGCGCAGAAAAGCGTGGATGTCGGGAACCCAACAAGAAACCCAGACCAAACCATGACTGAATTCATTATTGCCCTGATGACCATCCTCGCCGAACTCGAAGGCGTCCTTCACATCGGCCTTGCTGCCGTCGGTTCCGGCATCGGGATCGGCCTCCTCGGCATGAAAGCCGCCGAAGCCACCGGCCGCAACCCCGGCGCTGCTGCCGACATCCTCAAGATCGCGATCATTCTCGCTGCTCTCATCGAGGGTATCGTCTTCTTCGCCATCTTCCTTGCTTAAGCAAAATCTCTGGCCTCCGGAAGTCGCCTGACTTCCGGGGGCTTTCTTCGCCCGACGAAGCCCTCTCCCAACTCCAACCGATCCCATGACTCTTCCTGCTTTCATTCTGGCCTCTGCTGCGGAACCCGCCACCGGCAACGCGGTCGACAAGATCGTCAAGACCTTTGGCCTCCACTGGAGTCTCTTTATTTCCCAGCTTGTCGCCTTCCTCGTGGTCTGCTTCCTCCTCAAGAAGTTTGCCTACGGGCCGGTGATGGAGATGCTGGAGCAACGGAAGCAGCGGATTGCCGATGGCGAGGCCAAGCTCGTCGAGATCGAAAGACAACTCAAGGAGAGCGAGGCTCAGAAGGATGCCCTTCTTGAGAAGGCCAACGCCGACGCCAAGCGCCTTATCACCGAGGCCAAGACCAGCGCCACCTCTCTCGCCGAGCAAAAGGCTATGGAAGCAGTGGCTCAGGCCCAAGTCATCCTGAACAAGGCCCAAGAGGCCGCCCGCGCCGAGCGCGCCGCCATGGCGGCCGAACTCAAGCAGGAATTTGGACGCCTCGTGGTCGCCACCACCAGTCAGGTCACCGGCAAGGAACTCACCGCTGCCGACCAGCAGCGCATCAATGAAGAGGCCGTTTCCAGCCTCAACTAATTTCCCTCTCACTCGACGATGAAAGTTTCCAAGGTCGCCCAGAGCACTGCTCGCCGCATCTTCCGTCTCTGTTCTAAGGACGGACAGGTCAACGAGGAGCACCTCCGCCTGGCCATCGAGAAACTGGCCACCGAGAAGCCCCGGGACTATCGGGGCATGCTTCAGGCCTTGCGCCGTCTTCTCCGCGCCGAGGCGGCCAAAAAGCAGGTCACCGTGGAAAGCGCGGTGGAACTCGCCGACGCGACCGCCGACGAGGTGAAAAAATCCCTCGCCAGCCAGTATGGCAAGGACCTCAATTTTGAATTCAAGGTCACCCCCGAACTGCTCGGCGGCATGCGCATCCGCGTCGGCAACGACCTCTTCGACGGCTCGGTCAAGGCCCGCCTCGAACAACTTCAGGAATCCCTCTAAAACCCGCCCTCCCACAATTTCCCACCACTATTTGTTATGAGCAGCATCCTTCAGGAACTGGAAGCCCAGATCGCCAACGTCTCGACGTCCGTCAAGAAAACCAACATCGGCATCGTCCGTGAAACCGGTGACGGAGTCGCCAAGGTCGAAGGTCTCAGCGACGCCCAGCTGAACGAGATGATCGAGTTCCCGGGCGGCTTGACCGGCCTGGCCCTCAACCTCGAGGAGGGCGAAGTCGGGGTGGTGTTCCTCGGCGACGGTAAGCACATCACCGAAGGGATGGAGTGCAAGGCCACCGGCCAACTCCTCTCCGTCCCGGTTGGCGAAAATTTCCTCGGCCGCGTGGTCGACACCCTCGCCCGCCCC
This sequence comes from Akkermansiaceae bacterium, assembly GCA_023263995.1. GTDB lineage: Bacteria > Verrucomicrobiota > Verrucomicrobiia > Verrucomicrobiales > Akkermansiaceae > SW10. The sequence goes on from JALQTQ010000108.1 coordinate 7,071, forward strand.
ATCGACGGCAAGGGCGACATCGCAGCCGCCGATCAGTATCCCGTGGAAAAGATTGCCCCCGGCATCATCAAGCGGAAGTCTGTGTCCGTCCCTCTCCAAACCGGGATCGCCGCTATCGACGCCATGATCCCCATCGGTCGTGGACAGCGCGAGCTCATCATTGGGGACCGTTCAACCGGTAAGACCACGATCGCGATCGATACCATCATTTCTCAGGCGAACCAGAACAAGGCCGCCGCCGAAGGCCGCCTCAAGGGGCACAAGCCGGTCTACTGCGTCTACGTTGCGATCGGCCAGAAACAGTCCAACATTGCCCGCACCGTGGCGACCCTCGAGGAGGCCGGCGCGCTCGACAACACCATCATTGTTTCGGCTTCCGCCTCCGACTCGGCCACCAACCAATTCCTCGCTCCCTACTCCGGGTGCGCCCTTGCCGAGTACCTGATGGACCAGGGCAAGGACGTCCTCATTGTTTTCGATGACCTTTCGAAGCAGGCCGTGGCCTATCGTCAGGTCTCCCTCATCCTTCGTCGCCCTTCCGGTCGCGAGGCCTACCCGGGTGATGTTTTCTACCTCCATTCACGCCTCCTCGAGCGTTCGGCCCGTCTTTCCGACAAGGAAGGGGGCGGTTCCCTGACGGCTCTCCCCATCATCGAGACCCAGGCTGGTGACGTGTCGGCCTACATTCCCACCAACGTCATTTCCATCACCGACGGTCAGATTTTCCTCGAAACCGACCTCTTCTACCAGGGCATTCGTCCGGCCATCTCGGTCGGTCTTTCGGTCTCCCGCGTGGGATCGGCCGCGCAGACCAAGGCCATCAAGAAGGTCTCCGGAACGACCAAGCTCGACCTCGCCCAGTTCCGCGAACTTCAGGCCTTCGCCCAGTTCGGGTCGGACCTCGACGAGGCCACCAAGGCCAAGATCAACCGCGGTCAGCGCATTGTGGAGCTCTTCAAGCAGAATCAATACTCGCCGCTCGGCATGGAGATGGAAGTCGCCATCCTCTGGTCCATGCAGAACGGCTACTTTGACGACGTCGAGGTCGACCGTGTCAAGGAATGCCAAGGCGCGATGGAGGAATTCCTCACCACCCGCAAGGCCGACCTCCTCCAGAAGATCGCCGACGAGAAAGCCCTCTCCGACGAAATCAACGAAGGCCTCAAAACCGCCCTCGAGGACTTCAAAGGCACTTGGAAGTAGTCCATTCCCTGTTCCCTGAAAACTGTTCCCTGATCCCTTTTCCCAATGGCCAACCTTCGCGACATCCGACGACGCATCAAGTCGGTCAAGAGCACTTCGCAGATCACCAAGGCGATGGAGCTGGTGGCGGCTGCCAAGATGAAGAAGGCCCAGGACCAAGCCCTGGCCGGTCGGGATTATGCCGACAAGCTCAACAAGGTCCTCGTCAACCTCAAGGCCAACACCGACGAGGAATCCCACCCGCTTCTCGGGCAGCGCGAGGGCGGCAAAGAACTGATGCTGGTCATCTCAACCCAGCGTGGGCTTTGCGGGGGCCTCAACACCAACCTCCTCAAGAAGGTCCGGAGTTCGGCTTCCGAGGGCACGGAATACGTCACCGTTGGGAAGAAGCTTCGGCAGTCCATTGTCAAGGCCGGGGGGAACATCGTGACCGACTGGGAAGTAGCCGATCCGGTTCCTTTCAACGACGCCAAACCGATCGCGAGGTTCCTCACCGACAAGTTCCTCAGTGGCGACTACGACAAAATCACGGTGGCCTTCAACAACTTCGTCAGCACCCTGACCCAGACTCCACACGTGGCCCAGCTTCTGCCCATTCAGGCCGATTCCTTGGCGGAGAAGCAGGATTACGAGGGCGTGGGCAAGGACGTCATCGGAGAAACTGACACCGCCGGTGCCCTTAGCACCGACTACGAGTTCGAACCCAGTGCCGAGGGAGTCCTCGACAAGCTTCTTCCTCTCTACGTCAATTTCCAAATCTACCAGATGTTGGTGGAGGCCCGTGCCTCCGAGCACTCCGCCCGGATGGTTGCGATGAAGGCCGCCACCGACAACGCCAAGAAGATGGTCAAGGAGTTGACCCTCGAATACAACAAGGCCCGCCAGGCCGCGATCACTGCCGAGCTTCTTGAGATCACCACCGCCATGAAGGCTATGGAGTGATCTTCGCTCCCCGACATCCTCAACCAACCATTTCAACCACCCAATTTTCCCACCATGAGTAACCAAGGAACCATCGTTCAGGTCATCGGCGCCGTCGTTGACGTTGACTTCTCGGCCGCTGCCAAGCTGCCCGAAATTTTCAACGCCCTCGAGGTGAACTACGAGCTCTTCGGAGAAAAAACCAAACTTGTTCTCGAAGTGCAGCAGCATCTGGGCGACGGCTGGGTTCGCGGTGTGGCCATGAGCACGACCGAGGGTCTCAAGCGAGGCATGAGCGTGACCGACACCGGTCAGCCCATCAAGGTGCCCGTCGGCAAGCAGATCCTTGGTCGCATCTTCAACGTGACCGGCGATGTCGTGGATGAAAACTCCCTTGCCCTCGAAGACGAAAATCTGCGGGCCCCGATTCACCGTCCCGCTCCCACTCTCGAGGAGCAGTCTTCCTCTGCCGAGGTTCTCCCGACCGGCATCAAAGTGATCGACCTGATCTGCCCTCTCCTCAAAGGGGGCAAGGGCGGCATGTTCGGTGGTGCCGGCGTGGGTAAAACCGTGGTCATCATGGAACTCATCAACAATATCGCCAAAGCACACGGTGGTTACTCCGTCTTTGCCGGAGTCGGTGAGCGCACCCGGGAAGGTAACGACCTGTACTGGGAAATGATCGAATCCGGGGTGATTTCCTGCGCCAAGGACCCGAATGGCCATCCCAAGCTCGACGAGAATGGTAACCCGGTCCTTGCCGATGGATCAAAGGTGGCTCTTTGCTATGGTCAAATGAACGAGCCTCCGGGTGCCCGCCTTCGCGTGGCCCTCTCGGCTCTTACCATGGCCGAGCACTTCCGGGACGTGGACAACCAAGACGTGCTTCTTTTCGTTGACAATATTTTCCGCTTCTCCCAAGCCGGTTCCGAGGTCTCGGCCCTTCTTGGACGGACTCCCTCGGCCGTGGGTTACCAGCCCACCCTCTCCGAGGAGATGGCCGGATTGCAGGAACGCATCACGTCAACCAAGAAGGGATCGATCACCTCCATTCAGGCCGTTTACGTGCCCGCGGATGACTTGACCGACCCCGCTCCCGCCAACACCTTCGCCCACCTTGACGCCACCGTGGTGCTTGAGCGCTCCCTTGCCGAGCAGGCCCTCTTCCCGGCCGTGGATCCGCTGGCCTCGACCTCCAAGGCTCTTGCTCCCGAAATCGTGGGCGAGGAGCACTACAAGGTGGCCCGCGGCGTCCAACTCGTGCTCCAGCGCTACAAGGATCTTCAGGACATCATCGCCATTCTCGGCATGGATGAACTCTCCGACGATGACAAGCTCACCGTCTTCCGCGCCCGGAAGATCCAGCGTTTCCTTACCCAGCCCTTCCACGTGGCTGAGGTCTTCACCAACGTCCCGGGGGTGCTTTGTTCCATCGAGGACACCGTGAAAGGCTTCGCTGAGATCCTCGACGGCAAGCACGACAACGTTCCCGAGTCTAATTTCTACATGAAGGCCGGCATCGATTCCGTCGACAAAGGCTAAGTTCAAACCCCGCAGGCCCTCTATCTTATGTCCTTCCAACTCGATATCGTGACTCCGGAGAAGACCATCTTCTCCGACACTGTCGAAGATGTCTACCTTCCCGGCAGCGAAGGGGAAATG
>JALQTQ010000109.1 GCA_023263995.1 Akkermansiaceae bacterium
GGTTCGATCTCTGGCCTTTGATTTTGAGGGCAGCACCGATCCTGACCTGATCGGGTCGGCCCGGGTCTTTTTTGGGGGTGAGCCTTTGCGTCCCGACCAGGGAGTGCTTTTTGGGGAGGCCCGGAAGTTGGGGCAAGGTTGGATTTGTGAAGGTAAGGCGGTCCTGTCGAGGGGGGAGAACTATTTCTGGGTCTCGGTGGAGCTGAACGCCACGTCCCTTCCCGGTGGGCGGATCGATGCCCGCGTCCTTAAGGTGGGCATGGAAGACGGGAAAGAATGGGTACCGTCCGAGCCATCGCCTCCGGGTGGCCAACGGATAGGATACGCCCTTCGCCTGCATGGCGATGGCGGCTCGAAGGCCTATCGCATTCCGGGCTTGGCCACGACCAAGGCGGGAAGTTTGATCGCAGTCTACGACGTCCGTTACCGGGGGGGCGGTGATTTGCCCGGGGATATTGATGTCGGGATGAGCCGGAGCACCGACGGTGGAAAGAGCTGGGAGGAAATGAAGGTGATCATGGACATGGGTAGCGATCCCAAGTGGCGATACGACGGAGTGGGGGATCCGGCGGTCCTGGTGGATGAAAAGACCGGCCGGATCTGGGTGGTGGCGGTTTGGAGTCATGGCAACCGGGGGTGGCATGGCTCGGGTAAGGGGTTGACGCCGGAAGAGACCGGGCAGTTGATGATGGTCTGGAGCGACGACGATGGCGTGAGCTGGTCTGCTCCGCGCAATCTCACCCAAGAGGTCAAGAAGCCCGACTGGCACTTTCTCCTTCAAGGACCTGGAGCCGGCATCACGATGAAGGACGGCACCTTGGTCTTTGCGGCGCAATATCAGGATGGCGACACCCATGCCAACGGGCGGAAGAAGGGGACGCCTCACTCCACCATCCTTTTTAGCCGGGACCACGGGAAAAATTGGCAAGTCGGCACCGGGATCAAGTCGAACACGACGGAGGCTCAGGTCGTTGAGCTCAAGGATGGAGCCCTCATGCTCAACTGTCGGGACGATCGTGGGGGGGCCCGCACGGTCGGGGTGACCCGGGATCTCGGTAAGACTTGGGAAAAGCATCCGACCGATCGCAAGGCTCTGCCCGAGCCGGTGTGCATGGCCAGTTTGCTCCGGGTGGGTGATCGTCTCTTCTTTTCCAATCCCGCCACTCGCCGGGGCCGGTATGACCTGACGATCAAGGTTTCGGAAGACGACGGCATGACGTGGCCGGAGAGGTGGCATACTGTTTATGATGCACGGCTGGGCAACGGCTATTCCTGTCTGGCCCCCATCGGCCAAGATCACATCGGGGTGCTTTATGAGGGCATCACCGAGTTGTATTTTCTGCGCATTCCGGTCGGAGAATTGCGGCGATAGTCCGCGCCTTTCGCAAAAATGGGCTGGATGTTTTGGGTGCAGGCGACACCGTTGGGCCGTGATGAAATCCTTTGCTTTGCTGTTGTTCGCCACCTCACTGGCCCGGGCAGAACTGACCCGGGAGGCCGCGGCGGCTGCCGTGACCGAAAGTCATGCGGCGCTGGCCAAGGAACGCTCGATCAAAATGAGGGAGGTCAAGGAAGGCTTCCAATACTTTGAGGTCGAGGCGGCCGCCAAGACGATGCGCTGCGTGGGCAAGCTCTACGGCGAGGCCGAGAAGGGAAAGCGCGCTCTCTATCTGTCCATGCACGGCGGTGGTGGGGCCCCGGCGCGCGTCAACGATCAGCAGTGGAACAACCAGGTCGGCCTCTACACCCCCGATCAAGGGTGGTATGTGGCCCCCAGGGCTCCCAGCAATACCTGGAACCTTTGGCACGAGCCGCACATCGACCAACTCTTCGGCCGTCTCATCGAGGACATGGTCGCGACCTGCGGGGTGGACCCCAACCGGGTCTATCTCATGGGATACTCGGCTGGTGGCGACGGGGTTTACCAGCTGGCTCCCCGCATGGCTGATCGCTTCGGGGCCGCCGCCATGATGGCGGGTCATCCCAACGATGCCTCTCCCGACGGCCTCAGAAACCTGCCCTTTCGCATCTACATGGGAGGCAAGGATGCCGCTTACAAGCGGAATGAAGTGGCCGCGCAGTGGGGCGAAAAGCTAGCCGCGCTCCAAGAAAAGCGGGGTGGATACGAGCACAAAGTGACCATTTATCCCGAATTGGGACACTGGATGAATCGCAAGGATGCTGAAGCGGTGCCCTGGATGGCGGGTAAGGTGCGCCAGCCCTGGCCCAAGAAAGTGGTCTGGGGGAAATCCGGAACCCGTTCGAAGCGTTTTTATTGGTTGGGGGGAAAACCGACCGGCGTGGTCGAGGCCCAGGTCGAGGGGCAGAAGGTGGTGATCACGGGCGCGCCCGAAGATGATCTTTGGCTTTACCTGAGCGATCAACTGCTGGACCTCGACAAGCCGATCACGGTGTTGCGGGACGGCAAGGAGGTTTTCTCCGGCAAGGTCCAGCGGACCAAGAAGGCGATCGAAGAGAGCTTGAGGGAACGCCTCGACCCGGTCATGGCTGCCACTGCCCTGCTGGAGGTTGCGGGAGCAAAAAAGGAATAGGCGGTGACGGAATTGCCGGTTGTCGTTCAACTTCCCAACAAATAAGCTTTCCTGATGTCTGAGACGATTCCAGCGGGCGTGCTCACCGTGGTGATTCCAATTTATAACGAGGAGACCACTTTGGGGCCTATTCTGGAACGAGTGCTGGGGCGCCAAATGGTGGGCGAGGTGATCTTGGTGGATGACGGTTCCTACGATGGAACCGCCCTGGTGGCTCGTTCCTGGGTTGAGCGGGAGAAAAAGGTCAGGCTCATCGAGCATGAGAGAAATCGGGGCAAGGGAGCAGCCCTCCGGACTGGTTTTCAAAATGCCACCTGCCCGTATGTCATCGTGCAGGATGCTGATATGGAATATGACCCGGCCGATTTCGGGAGGGTGGTGGCCCCGCTGGTCGCGGATGAGGCCGATGTCGTTTATGGCTCGCGGTATCTCAAGAAGGATCCGCGGAATGTCATGCGTTTTTGGCACACCATGGGGAACCGTTTCTTGACCCTCCTCTCCAACATGATGAGTGACCTTTACGTCACCGACATGGAGACCTGCTACAAGGGATTCCGGCGGGAGGTCATTCAAGCCATTCCTATCGAGGAGAATCGCTTCGGCTTTGAGCCCGAGGTCACCGCCAAGGTGGCCAAGATGAAGCTCCGAGTAATGGAAACTTCGGTGCATTACTACCCGCGGAGCTACGATGAGGGCAAGAAAATCGGTTGGAAGGACGGGGTGCGCGCGATCTGGTGCATTCTGAAATACAACCTTTTTGACCGGGAGCCTATCGAGTGGAAGCGGGTGGAATCAAAATGAGGGCACACCGACTACCGACCGGGTTCTGGCTGTCCTGGTTGCTGGGGATGGCGTGGTGCCTTTATCGCGCGCTGGTCAATGAAGCGTGGATCCTCGACGACGAGTTGTCCCACTTTTTGATTTCGCAAGATGTTTGGAGTGACTCCAAAGAGCTCTGGCACCCGTGGAGTCGGCCCGGGCGGAATTTGCTACAGGTGATCCCGTCCTATTTCGGGATCACGGTGGCCCGTTTATGGACCTTGGCCTTGGCTGGAATCACGGTGTGGTTGGCCGGTCGGGAGGCATTGTCCCTGAGGTTGGGGATCTTGTGGATGCTGCCGCTTCTGATTTGCTTTCAGTGGTGGTTTCCCGAGCTCAGCTATCCGGTGTTGACGCAATCCCCTTTCATGATGGTCTGGTTTCTGGGCGTCTTTCTGGCAAGGAGGAAGCATCTCTTCTGGGCCGCGCTCTGCTGGGGATATCTCCCCTTGATCCGCCATGAGGGAATCGCTCTTTCCGGTCTCTGGGGACTCTGGGTGATTTTCGGTCCTGGGGGATTTGCCAAGCTGTTTTTCAAGGGGAAGTGGCACGAGGTAGGGCCGGCATTTGGGCGCGCGGCCCTGCTGGGGGTGGTGACGCTATCCCCACTCATTGTCATGAATGTCATGACCTGGTGGACCCGGGGTGAGCTGCCGGTGGCGATGTTTTTTGAGGCTAAGCCGACTGAGTATTATGGGAGCGGGCCGATCTGGTGGTATCTAGCCCACCTGCTTTGGGGAGCCGGGCTGCCGGTGGTGGTGTTTTTGGGCTGGGGAATGTTCCGCCCTTGGCGGGATCGTGATTGGTCGCTGCTTCTCTATTGGACCTATCCGGCCTATCTCGTCTTACACACTTTCATCTTTTGGAAGGGGCTTTTTGCCTCCGGTGGCTATTACCATTTCATCATGCCGATGGCGCCATGGATCGGGCTGGTGGCGCTCAAAGGGATTGCCGCCATGCGGAGCTGCTGGGGCCAGCGGCCGGTGGTGGCCGCCGCCGCTCTCACGGTCTATGGCGGGTTGCTGATGTTGCAGCAACAATGGCAGGTGAGTGACGGTCACATCGAGGGGATGCCCGAAACCAGGAAAGAGATCTCATGGATCGCTGCTCCTCCGATGAGGCTGAGCCGTTTCGGGAAAGGGCTTGAACACGCGGCGAACTGGCTCCATGAAAATCGCGGGGACGAACCTTGGTTGAGTCATCATGTGGCGGTGAGCTACTTTCTCTCTCGTCCGCCTCTTGATGGACACTTGGATCCTTGGGGTGGCTATCAGCCGGATTCCCCGTCTCTGAAGCGGGGGACCTTCTTGGTCTGGGATTCCCACTACTCAACCCAGAGCCAGTTCGGGTTCTCTTTGGAACGGCTTGCGGAGAACGGATGGGTGGAATTGGGGAGCTGGGCCCATGGGACGGTCAGGGTGTTCCGCAAAAACTAGGGAAGCTAATCTGATGGGTTCCCGGGTGTGATTAGTCGATGACCGGAAGTGAGCGCCACTTGGTAAAATACCGCGCAAAGGCGTCGGGGAAGAGGTGGCGGAGGGCTTGGTCCCATTCAGCAGGTTCGCGGAGATTCAGGGAGCCTTCAGGACCAACGATGTCGTCGAGGTGGATTTCCTTCGGGAGCGAGCTCGACCAGGGGTTGTCCCAGCGGAAAGTGGCAGTGTGGTTTTCCCGTCGCCAAGCCATGCTGATTCCAGTGATCCCGCAGAAGGAAGTGATGGTGATCCGGGTGGGTTCCTCGTCTGATTCCCGGAGCAGGGAGTGACCGGGAAGTTTTTCCAGTTCGAGACTAGGGGCAGCGAGGAAATCCATGAGGGAGGGCAGAAGGTCGAGATGGGAGGCGCTGGCACGGGCCGGGGCTCGGGTGCCTCTGGGCCATTTGATCATGATGGGCACGGAGGTCTGCTCCGGGTGCAGGCTGGAGCAGTGAAACCAGGACCCGTGTTCGTGGAACTCCTCGCCATGATCTCCAGTGATGATGATGAGGGCGTCGTCGTAGCGACCTTCCTGCTTGAGGAAGTCCAGGTAGTCCGCGACCAGGGAGTCGGCCCACGCGAGGGCATTGAGGTAGCGGTTTTTGACCCGCCGGATGTCGGATTCCGACGGGAAGGCATTGAACTTAGCGGCGGGGTCGTATTCGTCGTAGGGCGGGTCGAAGTCGGGGTGCCAATCGTAGCCAAAGTGTGGGGCGTCGAGGGCGAGGAATTGGAAGTGTGGCCGCTCCCGATGGGTTTGGAGCGATTCCTTCGACTGTCGGATGATTTCCTTTTCGCGGTCGGGTTGGGGAATCTCGTAGAAGTCGCCGTCAATGGGGGCGTTGACTTGCACATCAAGGATGTGGGGCAGACCGAAGTTGGTGGAGGACATCCCGTTGTATTGGAAGTCGCAGACACCACGGACCTCGAGACGGTAGTCGTTGGCTTTCAAGAGACGGATCCAAGGCGAGGCCGGAAGCTGGGATGTTTTCGTGGCGGTGTCGTTCGAGCGCACCCAGTAGCTGGGCAGCTGCCCGTTGAAAATCGAGAACCAGGAGAGATGGGTGGCATTGGAAGCGGCCCAAGTCCGGCCGAGCGGCTGGCATTCCTCGTCGCGGAAACGGGCGAGGAAGGGGCTGTGGGCCGGGTCGATGGCGTCGGCCCGCACACTTTCGAGCATGATGAAGATGATATCCGGTTTTTGGGAAGCGAGGCCTTGGAATTCCGGGACCGATGGGGGCTTGAAGCTAGCGGCGTAGGTGGCCACTCCGGGGTCGGGTTCGATCGGGGTGAGGTGGACCTGAAACAAATGTTCCTCAAGGCGCAGGGCCACCCGGTTTTTCCATAGGTAACCGGTGGCTTTCTCGACGAAGAGGAGGGACCACGCAAGGACCAGAAAGAGGGCTGCGCGTTTCGGAGTGATCCTGATTTTTTTGATCAGAGAGAGGCGGTGGGAGAAGTGGATGAGCAACCCGAAGAGGGTGAAGCTCCCGATGAGGATGGCGAGGAGGGAGGCAGCGCTATAGTCGAGTCCGCCGGCGGCTAGTTGACGGGCAAAGTCGAGGGACCCTTGCTCATCGAGTTTGTTGAGGGCGGTGAGGAGGGAGTTGTTCCAGAAGAGGATCACCAGAACGTCGATGGCCAGAAAGCCGGGGACACAGGCCGGGACGAACCAGGGGACAAAGCGGAGGTTTCTTGGCGAGGCGCTACTGGCAAGAAAGGTCGAGGCCCAGATCAGGCTGATCACGATGGTGGCGGTGAAGATCCGACCCATGGCGATGGCGAAAAACTCAAATCCCCCGAAGGCCTGGGTGGAAAGGAGGAGGATATTGTGGATGGAATAGACGGCGATGCTGAAAAAGAACCAGATCCAGTTGAGTGGGCTCTCGCGATTGACCCATCGCGGGATGATCTTTAGGGGGTGGTTCCGGCAAAGGATGAGCCAGGCCCAGCCGCCCAGGGTCATGCCAATGAGACAGTGCCGAATGGTGACGATCAGGTTGTCGGCGAAGTGGCCGGATCGCTGAAACCAAGACGGGTTGAAGTCCGCGTCGTAGAAAAAGAGAAAGTAAGGAAGGATCGATGCAAGCACTCCAATCGTCCAGAAAAGGACGTGTCCTTTCTGATCGAAGCCGGTCGGTTTTGGTTGATCCATGGGATGGGACGGGGAGTAAAGGGGGTTGCGGGGCAAAGCTCAATTCGAAACCGGACTCCTCCGGTTCTGTTCTTTTGAACCGACGGGCAGGCGGGTCCCGTAAAGAAAGCACTATCTGGCGAAGACCGCATCCCTTTCGACCGCGGAAAGTTCGCGCCATTCCCCGGGGGCGAGATCTCCGAGGGGAAAGGCCCCGATGCCCTCGCGCAGCAAACGCAAAGTGGGGTATCCCACCGCCGCGGTCATGCGACGGACCTGCCGATTTTTGCCCTCCCGGAGTTCGAGGCGGAGCCAGGTGTCGATGATCGTTTGGCGGACGCGGACCGGTGGATCGCGCGGCGGAAGGGGCGGTGCTTGCTTCAGGGCCTTGGCCCGGCAAGGCAGACAGCGGTGTCCCTTGATGACGAGGGTACCACTGCGGAGGGTTTCGAGGGCGGCCTCGTCGGGCTGTCCCTCGACGAGCACGAGGTAGCGGCGCCGGTGTTTGAAACGGGGATTGAGGAGCCGATCTTCGAGCGCCTTTTCATCGGTGAGAAGGAGGAGTCCCTCCGAGTCCATGTCGAGCCGTCCCACTGGAAGACATCCGTGGGGAAAGGAGAATTCGCTCAGCGTCCGCTGATCTTCCTCGCCAGGGTTGGCATTGAATTGACTGAGCACCCCGTAGGGTTTGTGGAAGGCGAGGAGCATGGTTTTCGGGCGGGGCGCTTTGCGCTTTTGTCGGGTGATCCATATCGCTTAGTTTCCCGAAATGAAATGGAAAGCTCTCGGAATCGCGGTCTTGGCCGCATGGGTGAAGGCCGTGGCCGCCCCGAACATCATTTTCATCATGGCCGATGACCTCGGCTACGGTGGGCTTTCCTGCTATGGCAACAAGGTCATCCGCACGCCGCACCTCGACGCCCTGGCGGGCTCGGGGGTCAAGTGCACCGACTTCCATTCCAATGGCGCGGTGTGTTCCCCGACGAGGGCGGCCCTCATGACCGGGCGTTACCAGCAGCGCAGTGGGATCGAGGGCGTGATCACGGCGGCGGGGCATCGGGAGGTTGGTTTGGCTCTTGAGGAGAAGACGATGGCCGAGGCCATGAAGAAGCTTGGTTATGCCACCGCCCTCTTCGGGAAGTGGCATCTGGGCTATGAAGCCCGGTTCGGACCGGTGAAGCAGGGTTTCGATGAGTTCCGGGGATTTGTTTCGGGAAACGTGGACTATCACACCCACATCGATCAGGAGGGATTCTTTGACTGGTGGCAGCAGGACCAAAAGAAGGATGAGAAGGGCTACCTCACCGATCTCATCACCGAGGACGCCCTCGATTTCATTGAACGCAAAAAGGACGGGCCCTTTTTTGTGGTGCTTCACCACGGGGCCCCGCACTACCCGCTGCAGGATCGGGAGACGCCGGGATTTCGCAAAGTGCGCAATGGTGAGGGCAGGCGGGCCCCGCAGCCCAAGGTCGATCGCGAAGCGGTCTATGTCAAAATGGTGGAGATCATGGACGAAGGGGTGGGACGAATCGTGGCCCAGCTCGAAGAGCTGAAGCTGAGGGAGAACACCTTGATCGTCTTCTGTTCCGATAACGGGCCAGCCATGTCCGTTTCCCCGTCGGGGTTGCGAGGCAGGAAGAGGCCAGTTGTTCGAAGGTGGTCATCGGGTGCCCGGCATCTTCAACTGGCCCGGCGGTCTTCCGAAGGGAGCGGTGTGCCGCACTCCGGTAATGACGATGGATCTCATGCCAACTTTCCTGGCGATGGCCGGAGGCACGGCGGAGTCGGAGCACCCATACGACGGGCGCGATGTCACTGCGATCCTCAAGGGGGAGGTGACCGCGCGCGAGCCACTCTTCTGGCGCTTCAAAGGAGAGGCCGCGGTGAGGGATGGCGAATGGAAGCTTATCCGCCAGGCCGGGAAGAGGGTGCTTCTCTTTGATCTTTCGAAAGATCTCGGAGAAAGTACGGACCGGTCTGAAGTCGAACCGGGGCGCGTCAAAAGGATGACTGATTTGATCTTGGCCTGGGAAAAGGAGGTGGGGGCAGAAAAGAATGTTTCCCGCTAAGAGAGCTTGGATTCAAGACTCCAAGGTAATGGTCCTGCCGGGCCAACCTTCCTCCGAACCCTGCATCTCTGTGGTGAAGACCTCTTGATCGAAAAAACACATGATCAACGATTTTCCCCCCAAATCCGCCGGGATTGCGAAAGCCGAGTGAAATCAGGGAAGATCAGGAACGATATCAGGCCGAAGGAAGCAGAGCCAAAGATATCACCTCGCCTCAACATGGAGCCGGACGAAAAGTTGCGGACCAGGCGTGGCTCCGGGCCGGAGTGACAGGGTGCGGCGGGCATTGCCATTCCCCAACATCTCTTCGTTGCTGAGGGTAAAGAGGGCACCGGCATCCGCCCAAGTTTTGAGATCCAGGGAGGTTTGCATGGTGACGATGACATCGTCCGCAGCCAAGGCCCTTTGGTAAGTGAACTGAAGGAATCCGGTCGTGCTGGTCAATTGAAAGAGCGCACCGGAGGGATCCGGAGTGGTGTCGCTCGTTCCCAAGGCATATTCCATCAAGGCCGTGAGGCCATCGAGATCCTCATCGCTCGTGGGCTTGGCGGTGAAGGAAAGGGAATCGCTGGCGGTTGGATTCCCGCCGGAATTGGCGCTGGGCCGCCAAGAGGTCGGGAGTCCGGGTTCGGGCAAATTCTCCGGTGAAATGAGCACCAAAGAGAAGCCCTGTCCATCGGGAGCACCGGGCCACGGCAGGTTGTCCGAGTATCGAAAATCCGCGATGGTGCTGCCATCGGCTGCCAGCAGGGTGAGGTTTTCGCCACTGTTGGAAAGGTCGCCAATGAACTCGCCGGCGATGGCAACCCCGGGGTGGGCGATCGCGAAGTCGTCCGCTCCTCCCACGAGCACGATTCGCTCTCCCGGGTCGAGGGTGGAAAGGGGACGGAGGTCGTTCTGGTCGAAGTCAAAGGTGATCCCACGGATGAACTCAACACCACGAAGGTCGATGGTCGCGGGCCCGACGTTCATGAGTTCGAGGAACTCAAGGGCGTCGTCATCATTGGCGGGGTGGTAGTGGATCTCCGAGATGACGAGGTTGGTGGCATCGGCGGGTACCGTTTCCACAAGGAAGGTGGCTTCATTGAGGGCACTCCAGGTATCGCCCGAGAGAACCCTTGCTTTGACCAGCGACGAACGGGTCAGCGAAAGGGAAGCTCCCGGCGAGTAGGTCAGGGCGTCGGGCGAAAGGTGGGGGACGGGCAAGGAGGGATCGCGGGGGTCGGAGCCATCGCGGGTGTAGTGGATCGTCCCGGCGGGAGCAGACATGGTGAGCTGGAACCCGGAGGTGACCGGTCCGCCGTGTTGGTTGAAGACGGGGGCAGCGACCGACGGGTAAAGACCTTGCGAGCGCAGCTGGTTCAGCACGGTGGCGGTTCGGCCCGGGAGGTAGGAGTTCTTCTGGTAATCGACCTCGGCTTGCCACTGGGTGAGGCCCAAGGCAGAACTTTGCTGGGCGTCCCCCCAGCGGGCCGATTCCGCGAGGAGGGGAGTTTGCAGGGTGGCGATCCAGCGATCGAGTTCAGCGGTAACCCGGGCGGGCGTGAGCACCCCGTCATTGAAGAAGTGCTTGTGAATCCGGTCGGCGAAGCGCAGGCGATACTCCGCATTGTCGCGGAGCTTGTTGTGGAGTCGGGTGGTCCGGTTGGCGAAGTTCTTGGTCGTGCTGTTTGTGGTGGGACCGAGGAAGGTTCGCTCGGAGTCCCAGACGAAAATGCGCCAGCGGT
>JALQTQ010000010.1:0-28826 GCA_023263995.1 Akkermansiaceae bacterium
GCCACTCGGCTTCCGGAAGGGAAGCCGCCTCCTCGATTGCTTCATCAAGGCGCTTCCGACGGTCCGGACGCATCTTCTTGCGAAGATCCGGACGTCGTGATTCTGCCAGGTCAAGCGACCAAGCAATCAATTCCTTGTTCGTGGCTACCATAAAGCTTGGTCGATTCCACGTTTCGGCCTCACGATCACGCCAATGCCAAAGTGATCTTAGGTAACGCAAGCCGGCCGGCTTGAGTCGACCGCAGCCACCAATTCGCCACAGTTCCTTCTCCTCCGCCCCCCGATTGATGACCCGGAGGCGAGCTGCCTCACAGGATTGCAGAAACCACTCGTAACGCCCCTTCTCTTTGAGGCACTCCTCAAGCCGAGCCGCAAGCGGAAGAAGGTAGCGAACATCGTCGCAGGCGTATTCAAGCATGCGGTCACTCAAGGGGCGACGGCCCCAGTCCGCTTTCTGAGAACTCTTGGACAATTCCACCCCGAAGGACTGCTCGACCAAACCGGCATAGCCGAAGCGCTGGTATCCCAAAAGCTGAGCCGCAATCTGGGTGTCATACAAGAATGGAGGCACCATTTGCCACTCCCGCAACATCAGAGACATGTCGTAGTCCGCTCCATGCATCCAAATCCGTGCATCCTGAAGCCAATCCACCAAGGGAGACATACTCTGGCCATCAAGCGGGTCGACCAGCTTAACCTCATCGGCATAGCAAACCTGAATCAAGCAAATCCGTTCCGAATATCGGTAAAGGCTGTCGGCCTCGAGATCCAGACCGACCACTCCGTCGCCGGAAGGCAGGGCCGAGACCAAGTCTTGAATCGGAGTGTAGTGTTCAGCAGCCATCAGAAAAAAAGGAACAGGGATGTCCCTGCTCCTTTTTGGGTTGGAGATTCTAAATTCAGAAGGCGAGTCCTTGATTCATGCCGGGACTGAGCGGCCTTACTTGGCGCGGGCTACCACCCGGTAGAAGAGCTCGCGACGCCCGGGGCCCGAAGCCACCGGGATGCGATAGACCTCCACATCACCCTCAATACGATTAAGGATGGCCAACTCAGCATCCACCCAGTTGACCAGGTCACTGGATTGCTGGGGAAGGTAATCAAGGTCCACACGGCTCGTGTCGATGCCATATTCGATGAAGCTGGTGTCTCCCTGCTCAACGAGTCGAGGCAGGTAGCGCGGAACATCAGCGACCAACAGGTTACCACCAAAGGCATACTCGTGATGATTGCTGAAACCGTCCTGATCGGCATCTCCCTCAGGATTGGTGTTACCCAAACCATACTCGGCAGCGAAGGCGTTGAAGTTGTTGTCCGGAACATACTTGATTTCGTCGAGCAGGAACCCGTCAATCAGATCGCCGTTCAACACCCGGGCGTCCGAGCCACGGAAGTCCTTGCGGTAGCGAATTTCAACCCAGTGGCGACCTGCATCGATGGCTTGGGTCTGGAAAAGCGGAAGGGTCTGACCCGGACCAGACCCGGCACGGGACTGAACCACCACCCCGTCGAGAAGAAACTCGAGAACGTCGTTGGGCTCGCCAAAGTTGAAGGCATTGAAGGAGAACCGCCCGGGTCCTTCAAGGACAGCACCCACCGAAACCGTCTGGCCATTTCCGATGGTGGACGAACGCAGAAGTTCACGAGTTCCATCCGGTGACGGGCTACCACCCGCAAACGGATAAGGAAACATCAAGGCCTTGCTGTAGAACTTGAGATCGAGCCCCTCAATATTGGCAGCCCGACGAACACCCTCCATGAATTTATCGGTCTCGACAAACTCAACATTGTCAACCAGCCCGCGATCCTCGCCATCGCTGTCGGCCTCATTTTTAGAATAGATCCAGCGCACGTTGTTGGAGGCATTGGGAAGAAGGACCGCAGTGCGGCCCCAAGGACGATCGCCACTGATGAAAGCATCCCAAGCCTGGGGAACACTGCCACCCCGGTTGAACCAGAGACGGTCTCCACCTTCCTCCGAGGAAGTCTTCCAGTCAAAGAGGACCACGCCGGCCGGTAAACCGTCGAATCCAAAAATCGACTCCTGTCCGTCTGCCAGATTAACCGCACTTCGGGCCGAACGTGGCTCTTCGACATCCCCATCATTGGTGTCGACGAGTTCGAAGTCCCATGGCGCATCGCCACCGAAGACGGCCGGTCGATCGGGCTGCCCCACCGCGTCACCCAAGGCAACCGCTGTCGGACGAACGACAAAGCTAAGACTGAAGAAGCCGTCGTCGGTGGTATCGCTGCGAAGGACGAGGGGAACTTGATACAGCCCCGGCTCGGTGGCAGATCCAGAGATGATCCTGGTCTCCGGATCGTAAACCAATCCCGGAGGAAGCTGCCCCACCTCCACTGAGCTGGCACCAGTGGTCTGGATGAGATATGAGAAGGGACTTCCTTGGTCGAGGGAAAGGAAACGGGTGCTGGTCAAGAGCGGAATTTCGTTCACCGGGGCGTCGGGGTCCTCGGTCCCGTAGACCACCAAGCTCATGTTGTTCACCACCGCCGTGTTGCCACCCACGGTGTCGGTGACTCGAACCACCCAGGTTCCACCCGAACCTTCACCCCAGTTCCGGACCGTCATGAAATTCCAGAAGAAGATACTCTGCTCTTGGTGATCAGGGTTGGCGGTCTGCAACACACTTTCAGTGCCATTCGGAGAAATCAGCACAATTTCCAGTTCGGAACGGTTTTCAGTGACGACGGTCGCCGACAACTGGACGTGCTCCACCTTCAGATTCGTCAGGTCACCATCGAGATCCTGAGTCATGTCAAACTCCACCAAGAGAGAATCTCCATTATTGTCCGGCACCACACCGTAGTCGGGCGAATTCGGGTCGTTGCTTGAGAAGAAACGAGAATTGACCTGGCGCTGGACTGGCCCGAGGCGCTCGGCGGGGGTGGCAGCAAGAGCAGCGATCACCGCCGCTTGGGCATTCACCAAGCCGGCTCCGTAATTTTGGTTGAACTCCAAACCAGCCCCGTTGGTGATCCACTCTCCATCATCAGGGTCTACCTTGACGGCAGTTCGGATGAGAATGTCCTGCACATCACGCCAGGTGAGGGCCGGGTTCTCTTCCAGCATGAGGGCAACCACACCCGAAACCAAGGCAGCGGAGGCCGAAGTCCCGGTGAATCCGGGGTCGTATTCGGGAATCCGGATCGGGTTGTCATCTTGGTCAACCCCAAGGGCAAAGGAAGTAGTCAAGACATCCGAAGCACCGCCACTCGAAGGAGCGACCACCACCAAGTTGGCACCACGTTCGGAGTAGGGCGCACGGACCCCACCATCAGTCACTGCCCCGACCGCAATGGTATAGGGTGAATTGGCGTAACCATCGTAGTTTGATTCGTCGCCGATGAGAGCCCCATTCCCTGCCGGCCACACAAAAATGCTCCCGAGGGGATTGTTATTGAGACGACGCCCGGTTTCCACTCCACTTTGAAGCACTTGGCGGGTGAGAGGCCCCGGTCCATCGAGATTCAGAGTCTCGTCGTCCGGCCCAAACCCCGAGTTGTAAATGTCGATGATGTCGTTGCTGAAGCTGAAAGCCAGAGCCTCATCGGCATCGTCGTTGACATCTCCCAGGAGGCGAATTCCAGAGAGCTCGGCATTGGGAGCCGCTCCTGCGATCCCTTCGTTGTTCTGGAAGCGCGCAGCGATGAGACCAGCAACGTTGGTTCCATGGTTCAGGTTCGCGTCAAGAGTGCTCGGATCATCGGGTTCGCCATCGAGCAGATTCAAGTGGGGGCCAACCGCGTTATCCACCAAATCGACGTGGTCGGTGGCAAGACCGTCATCCACAATTCCAACGGTCACTCCGTTTCCAGTGGCACGATCGAGAGCCGACTCGATGTTGATGTCGATATCAGGGACGGCTCCATTGATTCCCTCGTTATTGAGATACCACTGATAGGCCTCGTCGGGGCGGGGGTTGCCATCGGAATTGTAGAAAGGATCGTTGGGAACAAGCTTCTTGTATCGCTTCCGGGCAAACAGCGGTTCAGCCGAGAGGACCGCAGGATCACTCAAAACATTGGTCAACTGCCCGAGAACCTTCCCAGCTGATTCCTCCTCACATAAAACGACATTGGAACCCGCACTGAGCCGCCGAAGCGACTTGATCCCACAGCGCTGGCGGATGAGTTCCAAGTCCGCATCGGGAGCCACTGTCATGAGGAAACGGCTTCGAAGAATCCGCCTTTCCTTGGGATTGCGTTCCTCTCCATTGGGATAAAAGACAAGATACTTCCCACCCTCGGGGACGGAGGCTTGGGCCAAGATTGTTGCAGCGGAGCCGGCGACGATGGGCTCGATCCGGAGCTTGCCTTCCTCGTCCCGGTAACAAATCTCGTTCGTACAGAGCTTGAGGTTGCGGAGATCCCCGCCGCCGGACTCTGGCTGAGAGTAGATCGTCCCCGCGGAGCCACTGACATAATCAGCGGCAGACTGACCGAAGGCCGGACCAGACAGCGCGAGCACAGAAAAGAGGGCAAGAGAAGATTTTTTCATAACGGAATGGGCTGATTGAAAAGGAGAGATTGAGGGGCCAGACGGTATTAGTTCTGCTGCATGCGGACGCGAACGAAACAGGGATTCACATCAGACGGACGTCGGCTCAGGACCGTGATCCGCTCTTCGTTGTCGAAGATGAGGAACCAATTCGGATCATTTTCATCGATCGTCGTCCAGTTTTCCTGATCAACCGAGCTTTGGATCAGGTAAGTCAGGCGGCTGCCGATGGCGGGTCGCTTGGGAATGTCGAGGATGCACTGGTTGGTGAAATCGGCGAGCACCGGAGTTGGGTTGGGCAGATCGGCCGGATCGGTGGGGTCAGTCTGCAAACCAAACTCTTCGAGATTGGTGAATCCGTCGCCGTCGTAATCAAAGTCTGGTGCGCGCAAAGCGACCGGAGTGCCCAGCGGGAAGCTCTCAGTAGTAAATCCAGGGTAGGAATCAATCAGATCAATGTCCCAGAAGAAGAACCGTCCAGACCGATCAACTGCGTTTCCTGAGACCAGATTCCGGCGGAACTCAAGTTCGGCGACCAACTCCTGATTAGGCGCAAAGAAACCGGAACCAATATCGATCCCGGTCGGGATACCCAGTTCACTGCTCCCGATGAGTTGACGGGTGTCAGGATTGGCCTCCGGATCGGGAACTGGCGGGAACCGAACGAGCCCGGTCTCACGATCACGAATCGCGAAGGTCACCCGGTCGTCTCCGAGGAAGGTGGCAGTATTGAAACCCTCCCATTCGAATTCAAATCCAAGACGGGGATCGATCTCGATGGCCCCATTGTTCCAGCGCGGATCATCGAGAAGGAAGTCGTTCCCGACAAAAATCCCGCCGGTGGTGACATCGCGTCCACCTGGTCCTGGAGCCGCCTCCACCATTTCCCGGTGGGCGATGCTCAAGAAGAAATCACGAGGCTGCTCGGCAGTGGCCCCAAGAGCGGGGAAACGAAAGCGATAAACTCCGGGAACGATCTCATTGCGATGCCGCTCGAGCTCATCTGGCTGGTAGAACCTCCGAGAAACATAAAAAGCAACGTTGTAACCGGTTCCGTTCCTTGGGTCGGCGATGAGATCGTAGAAGATGCGGGCACTTTGGTCCGTCCAGTTGAAGGCAGCGACGGGACGAGGAAGAGCCGAGGGCGGAGCAGAGTCCAATTCGATTCGTTCCGGTGAAAACGGCCTGATGGAGGCAGCGGGAATGGGCTGCTCGATCGAGACATACAAACCGGTTTCGCGAATCCCGTCGCCGTCGATATCACCACTGGTGATCAAGCCGGTTGTTCCGGCCGGACACGGCGGGAGCTGGATCGGAACCTGATAAGCATCCCCAAAGTTGGCAAAACAGGGCAAGACGGTGAAAATGCCGTCCTGCACGTCAACATACCATTCCCCTCCAAGATACTCGAATTCATTGACCCCGATGATTTTGAAAGCCTTCTCATCTCGAAAATCCAGTTCGAGAAACTGCCCGGAAGCCGAACCAAAGGGAAATGAGAGTGCTCCGAGGAGGCATGCCGCTGATTTTGCAAAGTTCATTGTCAGAGTATGGTCAAAGTAGTTACACGGCAAAGATGGCTTGCTCAGCGGGTTAATGAGCTTCCTTGTCCCCTTTGCTGTTTGTGTTTGATTCCCGAAACTAGCGATTTCCCGGCGAGGCCGACAAGCGCAAAATCAGCGCATTCCCTGTAAAAGCAGTTCGGTGTTCGATTTTGTGCGGGCAAGGTTACGCAAAAGAGTTTCGAGCGCGTCTCCGATCGGCTTACTAGCGAGGTGACGTCGGATCTCCAAGACCCGCGGGAGTTCGTCGGGATGGTAGAGCCGGTCGTCATTGCGGGTCCCGCTTTGCGGGATATGAATGGCAGGGTAAATCCGCTGTTCAGCCAACTCCCGGTCGAGGCGCACTTCCATGTTCCCGGTGCCCTTGAGTTCCTCGAAGATCACGTCGTCCATCCGGCTTTCAGTTTCCACCAAGCAGGTGGCGAGGATGGTCAGGCTTCCCCCTTCGTCAACATTGCGGGCAGCCCCGAAAAATTTACGGGTTTCGGTGATGGCCTTGGGGCTGATGCCGCCAGAACCAATCGGCCCCCCGCGGGACGCGTTGTTGTAGCCACGGGCCAGCCGGGTAAGGCTATCGAGCAGGATGACCACATCCTTGCCCTGCTCGACGAGACGGCGGGCCCGCTCAAGGACCAGGTCGGCCACTTCGGCATGCCGCTTGGAGGCTTCGTCGAAGGTCGAGGCAAAGACGTTACGCCCGACCATTTCCTCAAAGTCGGTGACTTCCTCCGGTCGTTCGTCAAGCAGAAGCACCACCAACTCGGCAGCGGGTGAATTGCGCTGAATCGAGCGGGCAATCTGTTTGAGGAGAATTGTTTTCCCCCCCCGGGGAGGAGCCACAATGAGTCCCCGCTGCCCTTTGCCTAAGGGCGCGATGAGATCAACCACCCGGGTGGCCAGACTGCCGTCGTCCTCTCCTTCCAACACGAACCGTTCTTCGGGAAAAAGCGAGGTCAGCTGGTCGAAATGAGGGGCCGGAGTGTAGTCGGCCGCCGCGATGCCTTCGATTTCGAGAACCTCGGCCACTGAAAGATACTTGTCCCGGTGACGGGGCTCCCGTAGCACGACTCGCACCCGCTGACCCGGTCGCAAGCCATGTTGCTCGATGAAGGTGGCGGCGAGATGGAGGTCGTCCGGACTATTTCGGAAGCTTCGTAATTCATCACGGATCATTCCGTAATTGCCCCCGGACATTTCCAGAATGCCCTCCGCCGTGATGCGGGTTCCGTGGGTGGCATAGCAAGCGAGAATCGTGTAAACCAGTTGGGCACGAGTGGCTTGGTTGGGAATGCGGACCGGCAGGCGCTCCAATTCCTCGTGAAGTTTGGCGAGCGACCGCGTTCGAAATTCATTCAAGTCGACCTCGTCCGGCACCTCGGGCGGCGGCGGCGGCGGAGTCTCCTCTTTTTTGGAGGCTTCGTTTTCCTTTTGCTCCGGGAGGGTGATCTTCTCCCCGTCGGCTTCGCCCTTCTCGCGGATCACCACGATCTCAGTCGCCTCCTTCTTCTTGGCTTTCGGCCGCTTTTCGGACTTCTCATCCTTCTTGTGATGATCCGGCGCTTGCCCAGATTCTGCAGGGGTGCCCGCTTCTTTCGACAATTTGCCAGCGGCTTTCTTTTTCGCTTCGAGAGCGACATTGGCCGCTTTTTCGGCCGCCCGCCGGGCCACTTCGGCTGCCCGCGCTGCTGCTTCCGCCGCTGCAATAGCTGCCCGCTCCGCTTCCGCAGCCTCGGCCAAAGCCACGTCTTGCTCGTCGATCGACTCGCTGGCAGGCGGGCGGGACTCGACGGTAGCCGCCTTCTTGGTCGCCTTTTTTGCGACCTTCTTCGCTGCTTTTTTTGACGCCTTTTTCGCGGTTTTACTGACCGCTTTCTTGCTCACGCGTTTGGCTGCCTTGCGGGCGGACTTTTTGGCGGCGGGTAAGGGGGATGATCCCCCGGAGACCGAAGCGGGATCGATGGGCTCTTGCTCGTCTGTCATGAAAAGGAAAGGGATTCCAGGAATCGGGCCAACTGTTGTTCCAAGATGGAGAGGCGACCTTCATTCCAAAAAACGACGTCCCCCCGAGCCACCTTTTCCATAATAGGAAGCTGGGCCGCGAGGATCGATGAGATCATTCTGTCGTCGAAGTGACTTCGTGCCTTGAGGCGCTTTCTTTGGGTGGCCTCGGAAGTGGCAACCACCAGATTGAGCTCCTGCCCAAAGTCAAATCCACTCTCGAAAAGAAGCGGAACGTCCGCGACAAACAGCGTCGTTAGAGGGTTATTAGTGGATTCCCGGCATTTCTCAAGACATTCCTTTCTCACTTTTGGGTGCAGGATGGCCTCTAGATTCTTTCGTTTTGCCGGGTCCTCGAAGACGAGAGAGCGCAGGCGGAGTCGATTGAGAGAGCCATCACCAGCTCGAATCGACCACCCGAATTCCCTCGCCAGCTCATCGATCACCTCGGGCCGAGCCAAAAGCCGACCAACTACGAGGTCACAATCGAAGAAGGCCAACGAGGGAAGGAGGCGTCGCATCATCTCGCCGGCGGTCGATTTTCCGGTCGCAATTCCCCCGGTCAGGGCAAAAATTCTCATGGCTGCAGAATCGACCTTCCCTCCACTCATTCCAAGCATTTGACAAAAAAAGCGGGACCTGCCGAAGCAGGTCCCGCTGAGGAAATCGAGTGAAGGTTAGTTACTGGGAAGCATCGTGTCACCAGGGCCGGGAACACCCGACTCGCTGCCAGAATTCACACGGCGACCGGTGGCATCAATGATCTCGGCAGTCACAAAGATGATAAGGTTGCTCTTGATATGATTCTGGGCCTTGGTCTGGAAGAGACGTCCGACCAGCGGAAGGTCACCCAAGATGGGCACTTTGTCTTCCACGCTCTGAACATCTTCGCGCATGAGACCACCCACGGCGACGGTGTAACCGTCATAGATGGTGATTCCAGTCTTGACGCTACGAATCGAGAAGACGGGCATCTCAATGCGGTTCTCAGTGATGACAATCTGGACGGGGTTACCGAGAGAGTCGGTGGCAGGCGCGGTGATCGGACTACCGTAGTTGATGAATCCCTCAAATTCCACGATCGTCGGTGTAAAACGCAGCTCAATAATGCTATCGTTTGCATCGATTTGAGCTTCCACCTCCAAGGTCACCCCAGTGTTCTTGGTCTCGAACGAAGTCGGGTTGGCCGGGGTCACAGGGAAGCCGAGGCCACCGCCGCCACCAGCGACACCACCGACACCGCCACCAAGACCACCACCCACTTGGTTCGGCAGTTCGGGCGGATCGTATTCAGTCGGGTAGATAAACTCGCGAATGATCTCGATCGTGGCACTCTGACCGGGGATCGCCACAACGCTCGGAGCGGTCATGATGTCGGCCCCCTTTTTCTGGGAAAGTCCGCGCATGATCATCTGGACCTGACCACTGTTGAAGAGGCCAGTCAGCGAAAGAATGCCGGGAGCAACGCTGTTTACCTCGGCAGTCCGCTGGGGGTTGTTAAGGATCGCGTCGATGCTATTCTGACTAATCGCGGCCGCACCACTTCGATTACCGGCAGTCACGATACCGCGGACATTTTCCTGAGGCGATGCAGGAATACCAGGAATGGTCACTCGGTTAACGGGGCTGATAAAGTCCTCATTGTTTCGGCCAGTTCCGTTCCCAACGGTGCCTCCTCCGAGGAAGTAGTTGCTTCCGAAGCCGAACGGCGTTGCGATCCAGTCGAAACCGAGTTCTTCCCCATTTTCTTGGGTCACTTCGACGAACTTGGTGGTCACGCGGATCTGGCGCGGGGTATCACCCACAGCAGCCTGCACGATTCCATCGACAAGCTCAAGCTGAGTTGGGGTGTTGCGAACGATGAGAGTGCTGGACCCCTTGAGATAGCTGGCCGAGGAATTGGGCGGGAAATCCACCCCGTTCTCCATGAGAAGGGTCTTGATGGTCTTGCGGGGTGCGATTCCGCCCACCCCACCGTCGGCGTCGCCCGCCGCGAAGGGATCATCAACCGCATCGCCTCCACCCTCCGTGGCATTGGTGATAAAGGTCATGAAAGTCGGGGGAACGGTCCACTGGCGCTGCACGATGTCGGCAGTATCATCCACCCCGGTCGGGAGCAAGGTCACTGCAAACTCGTCTACCTTGTAGCGTAGCTTGGCCGCATCACAGATGTATTTCAGGACAGTCTCAAGCGGGACATTATTCAGCTTGAGCTCGGGAATGATCGTCGCATTCGGGTCGGCAGCTTCACCGCCCAATCCGCCTGCATCAAGCCCACCACCATCGCCGGCATCGGCACCGGCCTCGTCGACCACGCGCGGAGTGCGCACCACAAAGTTGATTCCCTTCTTCGAATCGTCGAGGGTCGTATTATCGAGCTCCTTGGAACGAATCCGAAGAAGTTCCACAGCTTCCTCCACGGTGCTGTTGCGAAGGTTGATTTCAGGAATGATGATCTGCTTGAGCTTGGCGGTGATGGAAAGCTCACCCGCATTGATGGTGCCGATGTCTCCGCCGACCGGAGAGCGGGGCTCGACGGGAGGAACGGCAAGTTCCCACGCCCGGTCGACCTCCATGAGCATCTCAGCGCGGGTTTGATCGTAGGCCGCACGATAGTAGGCCGCCTTGATCGAGGCACAACGCTCCATCCAGCGGCGGGCTGTGGAGTTATAGGGGTCGATACGGAGAACGTTCTTGAACTCCTCCATGGCCTTGTCATAGAGACCGAGATCGTAGTAACCCTCGCCCTTGTAGAGGAAGCCCCGGACCTTGTCGACGTTCTCGGTGTGCTCGTAGTCGAGGGCAGGGTTAGTGCGGATCGGGTCTTCGAGGTATTCGAGATTTTTCTTGGCCGCTGGGTTACCGGGATCGTTGGCTTCGACCTCATTGAGAAGCTCGCGGGCTTCTTCGTATTTTCCGATGCGGCGGTATTCTTGGGTCAAAGCGATTGCGCCGTCTTGGAGCACCTGGTTGAGGTAGGCGCGGCGGTCGCTGGTCGCGGTTCCGTAGGGGAGAATATTGAGAGCCTCGCGGTACTTTTGCACCGCAGTTTCGTAATCACCCTCGGCATAAGCGCTGACACCTTCGTTGCGAAGTTCATCGGAGCGGAGAGCGTTCTGCTGGCGGCGGATAATCTCCTGCTGCTCAAGGTCGAGGCTATTTTGGGCAAACCCGGTCTCAACGGAGAGGGGCGTCACCACGAGTGCCGCAAGGGCAAACAGGGTGCGGTGGGACAGGTGTGTGTTGCGTTTCTGCATAATCTGCGTTTCTTATTGTGGATGGTTGGGGGGGCTGAAAAGCTCTTTTTTCCAAAAGAGGGGTTTTTCCCGTGTTTTCGAACCCCGACGTTGGATCTGGGTTGGAGAATCAAGTGCTCGATTTGGGAATCGGAATGAGGAGGGTTTTGGTTTCCCCCTGCCGGACATACTCCACTTCAACGTGGGTCGGCTGGCGTTGCTCATCGAGCTTCACGCCGGAGAACTTGTAGTTCTTCTCGGCACCGCCCGAGGGCAAAGCGAAAGTGCCATTTTCCTCGACCTTGAAGGGATTTCCCTCTTCACCCAAAGCGTTGAGTCGGAAGACGGCGGTGTAGTCGGCGAAGGTGGTTTCCCGAAGCTCATATTGGCCACGGCGACGATCGTCCTTAGGATTCTCAGGAAGTTCGTAGGTCCTGCCGGCTTTGTTGGGGCGGAGATCCTCAAAGGTGGCGTAGGGTCGGTCGATCTCACCCACCGCCGACTGCTCCTTTCTCTTCTCAATTTTGAGTAACTTGAAGCGGCCCTTGCCGGGGTCTTCCCCAAAGATCGAGCCACCGGGTTCCACCGGATTACCGGGGCCCGGGTCGTTGGACTCCTGACGGCCACCGTGTTTTTTGTAGAAGAATCTCATCTGGGCTCCGCCTGAGCTCAAAAGAGCACGGAACTCCAACCGCCAGAGGTCGGCCTCAAGTTCAGCCACTTCCAGCTTGGTGATCAGATCCCCCACCTCCTGCGGATCATTCGGGTTGGTCTTGGCCAGGAACTCCTCACGGTTATTGAACCCATCGCCATCGGCATCCTTGAAGGGTGCATCCGACCAAGTGACATCGAGTCGGTGGTCGACCCACCATTGATTGGGAATGGGCGGATGGACTGGCGGGATCTTCAGTAAGTCGAGTAGTTCGTTGGGCTGACCGACGCGGGTGTAGAGATCGACACTGGTGAAGAGATTCACCGGACGCCCGGTCGAAGTCTTGCGTTGCACAACAAGATCGTCCTCACTCACGGTCTTGATCAATCCTTCGGCAAGGTCACCCCCTTCGACGGCGGTGTTATTTTTCTTGGGCACCGGACTGATCGCCAGTTCCTCATTCACCGAGGCATTTCCACTGTAGCCGAGGTAGCCAAGGCCGCCGAGCACGAGCACGCTGCCCCCAAGGGCGGCGAGGTGGTAGTTGCTTTTCATCCAGGACATCGTTTCAGGCGGTAGGGTTTATTTGGTTTCAGGAAATTCTTTATCCTCCATGAAGATGAGGAGGTCGAGTTTGAGGAAGACATCAAGAGTCTCGTTACCCGAGATCTTGGTGAAGATTTTTTCCGAGCTTGTCGGTTCTTCGGGGAGTGGGTCGGCACCGCCTTCGACTACGATCCCGCCATCATCGGCACCCTCGACCACGATCCCGCCATCGTTGGCACCTTCGACCACGATCCCGCCGTCGTCGGCACCTTCGACCACGATCCCGCCGTCGTCCGAAGCTCGGTTCGCCGAGCCACCCGATGACTTTTCGCCACTCGGGATGGGAGCAGGATTTTCGACGCGACCGAGGCGGACCTCGAAGAAATACTGATCGGAATTACCCAAGCGATTCAGGAAATCGCGGGTCGTTTCCTCGGAGGCCTTGAAGGTGACCTCGACTGGGAGGCGGTGAGCGACATCGGGAAGCACCTCGGCTCCGGCCCGTCCCCCTCGACCACGCGGACCGGCGGTCGATGGACGCCTGCCGCCTGAGCTGGGACGCGCACCCTTCTTGGGAGCGGCGCCTGGCCAGTCTTCTCCCTCTTCCATCGGAAGTTTGGGGCGATGAAGATTGACGACTTCCTTGCCGCCAGCTTCTGCCAACTGGGTGAAGAGATACTCGAGGGCCTCCAACTGGAAGGCGAGCTCACCAGTTGCCTCTTCGGGCGGGAGGTATTGGGCGTAGGACTCGAACCCGAGGGTGAATTCCTTGGGCAAATCCTTTTCACCCGGGAAGAGTGCCTTGACCCGAGCCACCGAGGCCTTGAGCTTTTCGGAGAACTCACTCGCTGGGATGTCATCGATCGACTCCGGGTTAAAGGCGAGAAGCTTTTGGCGGGCGTCACGAGCCTTGGTCAGAACCGCAGCGAGATTTTCGGCCTTTTCTTTGGCTGCCGCCGGGGTGGGGTAGGGATCGAGGCCCTCCATGCGCTGCAGAGCCGATTTTTTGGTGGCAATCTCGCCCTGGAGCGTCTCCAGGTCAGAGCCTGAGCCGAGACCCCAGAAGATGAGACCACCGGAGACGGCCACAGTGATTGCCCCGAGACCAATGAGAAACTTGTTTTCCTTCAACATGAGATAGAGCGGGGTTTACTTGAGCGAAATAGGTTCTTTGAGAGGAATCACAAGCTCGAAGGGAGCCGCGTATTCGTTGTTTTCAATATTCGGTGCCGACTGGTTTTCCTTTACCAACTGGCTATCCGGGAGAGCCTTCCCCTTCCACTCGAATGAGAGCATGGGAACGTTCTTGAGCTTGCCGAAGATCGCGAGGACCTCGCTACTGGCATTGAGGTGGAGACCCTTGATCGAGACCGAGTCGACACTCTCACGATCCTCGCGCACCACCGAAGCGCCGTAGGTGGCACCGGTGAAACTTTCGTCAATGGCTGCGTCGGTTTTGACATCCTGGTCGGCATTGAAGTTGCTGCGGAATTCAAGATCGGTGATCCAAACTTTTTCGCTGAGGAAGGGGGCGGAAAGCTGGTTCAGGGTGTTGGCGAAGCTGAGGCGTCCACTTTCGGCGGCGGCGTAAGCCTTGAGGAGGGAGAGCGATTCCTTCTCGGCCTTCAGGCCCCGCTCGATCTTGCTGGCGGAGGCTGAGAGTTCGCTCATCTTGTCATCAAGATCGGAGAGGAAAGCCTCGCTGTCGCCGACCGACTTTGCCTTGAACCCGGCCCAAGCTCCGAGACCCAAAATGAAGAGAGAAGCGGCGGCGATCAAAGCCGGCTTGCGGCGGCTGATGTCGCGCTGGGCCTGGACCACGTCAGGCACGAGATCAATCTCCACCTCGGCATTGCCAGTGGCGCGGAGTCCCAGACCGACGAGTTCGCCGAGTTGATGGGCTTCGCGCCCGAGGGCATCGACGTCGACCCCTTTGCCCAAGGAAATGCGTTGGAGCGGATTGAAGAATTCCACCGGGACCGCGAGCTTCTCCTCGAGGAACTCACGGAGGTAGGGCAGACTGGCAGTGCCGCCGGCCAGGAGAATTTTTTGGGGCGCGGATCCCCCGTGCTGACTCCGGAAAAGGGTGTTGGTGCGCTGAATCTCGGCCGTGAGGCGGGTTAGAGCATTCCGGATGACCGTTCCGAGGGCTGCGGTGGCTTCATCCAGTTGGCCGGCGTGTCCTCCACCCAAGACAACAAGACCGCTGGTCAGCTTGCTGTTCTCAGCGTCGGCGAAGGAGGCATTGTATTCCTTGGCGATGGTCGAAGTGACGTTGGCTCCTCCAATGGTCACCGAGCGGGTGAAGAATTTTTTGCCGTCGGCGTAAATCAAGTTGGTGGTCTTGGCTCCGATATCCAGAAGCAAGATGCTTTCCTCACTGGCAGGATAGTTGAAGCGGAAGGCGTTATAGAGGGAAGTGGGAGCGCAATCGACCAACTGGGTCCCGAGGCCGGTTTCGGCCACCACCGCATTCAAGTCGTTGAGCGAGTCAGCCTTGACTGCGACCAAAACAACCTCGGTCTCAATCCCACCACTCTCGATTTTGGCCCAGTCCCAAACGACCTCGTCGATGGGGAAAGGGACATTCTGCTGAGCCTCAAAGCGAACCAACTCAGCCATGTTCTCGTCCTCGAGCGGAGGGAGCTTGACGAAGCGCACGAAGACTGAATTCCCGGAGAGGGCGTAGGCCGCTTTCGGAGTTCCGACCTTGAGAGCCTTGGCGAGCTCGGTGATGGCCAGCTGCACTTGGGGGATGCGCCCCGCTTCCGTTGCCGGGTCGGCAAGGATGCTCGTGGACTGACAAGCTTTGAGGGTAATCCCCTTTTTGGTGGGAACAAAGACTCCCATCGAGATGCGCTGGGAACCGATGTTAAGGGCAACGATCGACTGTTGGTCGGCCATAAAAGGTGTTGGGTGTGGGTGAAACTAGAAAAGGGTGATAGAAAAAGAACGCCTCAGTCCTTCGGCTTGACCTCAGCGTAGCGATCATACCAGAGAGGGGCAAAGGGAGTCTGGGACTTGTCGAGAAGTGGAAACTTGCTGGTGGCTTCGACGTTTTTCATCTCCTTCCGCCACCAACCGGCTCTCTCGCCGAAGCTGAAGAAACCGACCATTTCGCCGCCAAGGGCGACTTCACCGCCAACCGCTTCGAGATCACTCTTGCTGGCCTTGGGCTTACCGGTGATGCGACGCAAGGTATTTGGGGAGAGATAAATCGAGACGTAAACCTCTTCGTCGGTCGGGATATTCACGTAGGAAATGGAGCGACTGATCTTGTAGGCCTTGCGGTCCTGCCCCTTGACCACGACGTGCCAGTTGACAGTGATCTCGTCGAGGTAGTTGTCCGCCGGTTGTTCGCGGAGTTGATCCACCTTGAGCTTCACTTCCACTTCGAGCCAGTCCTTCGGTTTGAAATTCTTGGCATTGCCATCATTGATCTCCGGGGACTGGAGGTTGTTGAACTTGGGATCCTCGACGGAGAACTTGGCATCTTTCGATTGGGGCAACTGGCCAAGAGCCCCGCCCGCGATGGCGAGGGACCCGCCAAGAACAAGGAAGTTTTTGAGAAATGTCGGTGTCTTCATGCCGTAAAGTTGTGTTTCGAGTAAGCTAGGAAAGCAAGATGGGGGACGGCTAGCAAAAAACCGGGAATCATTCCGATTTTTCCAAAATTGGCTTCCTTCCAAGAGTCGCCCTCAAAGCCTTTTGACAAAAAAGGCCCGCCCGAACCAAGCTTCCGCATGCAACAGCGTGACAAAGTCAGAAAAGAGATCAGTGAGGGGCACCCCCTGACTGTCGGGGCCATTTCCGGAATCGACGGCTTGGCAGTCACGCCCACCGGATGCGATCTCATCGAGCTCCGCCTCGATTCTCTGGGGTTCGACGAGGGGCTACGCCACTATGCGGAAAACTCTCCCCTTCCCCTCCTCATCACCGCGAGAGGAGCGAACGAGGGCGGACAGAAGGACTGGAGCTCCGGGGAGCGGGCCATCGCTTACCGGGCGCTTCTTCCATTCGCCACCCTCATCGACGTCGAACTCCGCGATTTTGATCTGCTGGATGATCTCATTGCCGAAGCTCGCGAGTCCGGAGTGCTGGTCGTGGGATCCTTTCACGATTTTGAACGAACTCCGATGGTCGACGAACTGAGGGCACGACTCGACGCTCGGGCCGACCTCCACAAATTCGCCCTGATGGCTCATTCGCCATCCGACATCGTGGAGCATCTGAAACTCCTGAAACACCTCGACGGACACCCTTGCGCCGTCATGGGAATGGGCCCCCTGGGAGCGGCTGCCCGTCCGCTCATGGCGCAATGCGGTTCCCTTCTCAATTACGGCTATCTCGGAGAAATCCCCACCGCCCCGAACCAATGGCCCGCTAGGCTTCTGGCGGAAACCATCGCTCTCTGAGAGACGAAGCCGGTCTCACTCTACGATTTTCACCGGAGCCGGGGGGAGGGCGGCGAGGAAGTTTTTCCCGTATCGCTTGGTCACCACGCGATTATCGAGAATGACCACCATGCCCTCGTCCTTCTTGGTCCGAATGAGGCGCCCAACGCCCTGCCGCAGCTTGATCACGGCCTCGGGCACGGAATAGTCCATGAAGGGATTTCCTCCGGAGGCCTCGATCTCCTCGAGCCGGGCCGCCGTCAGAGGATGATCGGGCACTGCAAAAGGGAGACGCGTGATGATGACATTGCCGAGGGCCTCTCCGGGGACATCGACTCCGGCCCAGAAACTTTCGGTGCCGAAAAGCACACTGTGGATGTCGTCACGAAAAGCCTCCACCATTTTCTGGCGTGGCATCCCCGTCCCTTGGGCCAGCAGGGTCCACCCGTGCTCTTCAAAAAACTGCTCCATACGCTCTGCGACCGACCGCAGGAGCCGATGACTGGTGAAGAGGACAAAGGCGCGTCCCTCCGTCTTTTTGACGACACGTTCGATCCAATGCACCAGCATGTCCTCATAGTCCCGATCGCGCGGATCGGGCATGGACTTCATGACGTAAATTGCCATCTGCTTTTGGTAATCGAAGGGGCTTCCGATCCGCACCGCTGGCACGTGCTGCGCTCCCACTCGCTCCCGGAAGTAGGTCAATTGATCATCCCCGGTGCCCAAGGTCGCGCTCGTCGTGATGCAAGTTTTTCCGGAGCCAAAAAGAAGTCCTCGCAAGCGATCAGCCACGTTCACCGGTGCGGAATTGAGGACGTAGGAGGTCCCATCATACCCGGTTTTCTCGACCCAGTAGACACTCCCGTCGTCTTCCTGATCAAGAAAGAGCTTCAAACCACCATGAACCTCCCGCAAACGACGGGCTCCCTCCATCAACTCAGCCTTGCGGCTGTCGTCGTCGACCTCCTCGGCAGCTTCTTCAATTGCCAACCAACATTCCCGTAAGGGTGCAGCGAGGGTGTTCTCGACCAGTTCCGGATGCCTCACCCGGCACTCCCGCCCCCACTCGCCGAAGGTCACCGCCTCACCGACATTCTCAAAGAAGCTCTCTGCCTCCTCGAGAACCCGCCGGGCACACTCCATCGCTCTCTCAGCTCTCTCATACTTCAACAACCCCTTGCCGGTGCGAGGATGATAAAGCCGCTGGAGATCGAATCGCAGGCCAGCCTGGCTCAAACGCAGTCCGAGCGCTTTGGCCGCGACCGCCTCAAGGGTGTGCGCTTCGTCAAAAATGACAAAATCATGGGGCACCAAAAATCCGGTCTCGCCGCCCTCCATTTCCTCCTCCGGATTGAGGAGTGAAAAAAACAAGCTGTGATTGACCACCAAGACCCGCGCGCTCTGAGCCCTCTTGCGGGCTTCCTGAAAAAAGCAGTTTCCCCGCGGACCACAGATCCGCTGAGTGCACACGTGCGACTCGCTGCAAACCTGCAGCCAGACCTTCAGCGAAGGTTCAAAATCGAGGTCGCTTTTGGTCCCGTCCTTTGTTCGTTCAGCCCATTTCCAGATCGCCATCAACTCCTCCTGTTCGCTCGCGCTGAACAAATCCCCCCCCAGATCCATCGCTCTTCGGAGACGCAAAGGACACAGGTAATTTCCTCGCCCTTTCAAGAGCGCGGCCTCAAAAGGATCAGCCAGCAGTTTACGCACAATGGGCAGATCCTTTCCGATCAACTGCTCTTGAAGATTGATGGTGTGAGTCGAAATAATGGCCTTCCTCCCCTCCCGGATCGCAAACTCCACCGCCGGAATCAAGTAAGCCAGGGACTTCCCCACCCCAGTGCCTGCCTCCACCACCAACGAACGGCCCCCCTCGAGAGCCTCAGCGACCTCCCCCGCCATCTCCTGCTGCTCGGCCCGATACTCAAAGTCCGGAGATTTCGACAACAAACCACTCTCGGAAAAAACCATCCGCATCTCATCCCCGAAACCCCCGCCACCTCCCAAGGAAATCACGGATCAGTCCATACTCGCCCCCGAAGCGATTTTCAACCGCCATCATTCGCACCAAACGATCTGCTAACTTTCCAACATTTGGATTGCGGTTTTTCCAGCACCTCTTATCTTTGAATGATGAACCGACTTGAAAAGGGAGAAGTGTCGCGGCGGGAGCGGCAGATCCTCGACATTCTCTATCGGCTCGGGGAAGCGACGGCCCAGGATGTCCAGAGGGAACTTCCCGATCCGCCCTCCTATTCGGCGGTGCGGGCCCTGCTGGCCACGTTGGAAAACAAGGAGATGGTCAAGCACACCAAGGAGGGGCGGCGTTATCTCTACCGCCCGGCCATCAACGAAAAGAAAGCCAAACGCACCGCTCTCAAGAATCTCCTCGGCACCTTCTTCAAAGGTAAGCCCGAGAACCTCGTGGCCGCCCTTCTCGATCCGGCGGACCAGCAATTGAGCGAAGAGGAAATCGAGGAGATTCGAAAGCTGATCAAGTAGGGTCTTCTCACCGTTCGCAGGTTTTAGAACTCACATTTCTCTCTGCCATGCTCATGCCTTCGCTTGTCTTTTCCCTCCTTGCGGCCGCAGCGATGTGGCTTTTCGTGCGACGAAATCCCGCCACCAATCCCCGCCTGACGGCCACCGCCTTGGTCGTTCTGCTCATCCTTCCTCTTTTGGCTTTCGTGCCCAAAATCACCATCGCACTCGGAGCTGGGGCCGAGAGCAAAGCGATCTTGGGAACGACCTTGCTTCCGGTGCTCTGGCTGATCGGCTTTCTGGTGGGAGCCGGGCGGGGACTGGCAGACCTAAGTGCCCTCCATGATTGGAAGAAACGCTCGTGTTCTGCGAACGGACATCCGGTCTTCGAGTCCCTCCAAGCTGAATTGCCAATCCCGGATCAGGTTTCCCTTCACCTCCATCCCGATCTCGCCTCGCCGGTGGTCTGTGGGCTCCGCCGCCCCCAAATCCACCTCCCGCTTTCCTCAGTGACATGGTCGCCTGCGACCCTGAGGATGGCCGTCCTCCACGAGCTCGGTCACATCCAGCGGGGAGACCTTCCCCTTGCCGCCCTCGCTCGTCTGGCTTGTCTTTTCCATTGGTTCAACCCCGCGGTCTGGTGGCTACGTCGCACCTTCTTGGCTCAGTGTGAGTATGCCTGCGACGCCTTCCTGATCGAAAAGGGCACTGATCCTCGGGCCTACGCCCATGCCCTCTGTGACGTGGCCGTGGCCGGGAAACACCCGCCGCTCTCCCTCGCCATGGCCGGGCACGTGCCGCTGCGCGAACGCATTCTTGTTTTGTCCCGCGAGGTGCGCTCCGAGTCGACTTTCCCGGCCGTCCTTCTCTTCTTGACCGCCACCAGCGCGATCGCGATGAGCGTGGTGCGTCTCGTTCCCGCGAACTCGCACACCAGCCCCGCCGAACCTGCCATGGAAAGATACCTGAGATTTACCGCCGACCCCTTCCCGGCAGACTGAGCTCAATCCGTCGCCATCGTCACTCCAACGCGGTAAAAAAGCGGAGCCGTCGACCCCCCGCCAACAAGACCGACCTCTGCGGGAAAAGGCACCGCCACCACTTCAAGATCGCCCCCGGCCATTGCGGACGTTCGCAAGACCGGCTCGGCGCTCGAATTCGTCCACAGGCTCAAGTCGGCACTGAACTGCACCCGATAGGTCAACCCGGCTTCCAGCAAATCCTTCCGGCGAGGAAAAACCACCGAGAAGTCGGAGCCCGCTCCACCCTCAGAAGACTCCTCGATCACCGGCGGCCCGGCCGAAACTAGCTCCCCGCCCACCGCGTAGGCCAGTGTCGTTCCCCCGGCATCGGTGGGATCCATTCCAAAGGCAAACTCCTGCAGGTTGAGGAAAAGATCGCCGTCGGGGTTCTCCATCGGGGCCCTCGCCACAAAAGTCCCGGCAAACGCGCCTGACGCCCACCGCTCGTAGGGCGGACCTTCCACCCCCGTCTCCGGGATGTACACCACTTCATCGAGCCAGCCCGTGTCCGCTCCTTCGCTCACGCTTTCATCCTTGCGGTAGACCCAACGCAGAGTCTGCTCCCCCTCCGGAATCGCAAGGCTTTGCTGCTGCCAGTCGACCGCGCCGGAAATCGGAGCGAGCTCTCCGGTCTGAAGAACGCCGTTGAGATAAAACTCAAGCCAATCGTAGTAAGCTTCGGAGTCGACCTTCCACCAAAAGGTCAGGGTCCCCGGCCCGAGCACCGTGGTCTCCAGCGAGCTCACCCCGCCGTCCACCACATCTCCGCCCTCGGCCGCATCGACTCCATCATGAGTCACTCCTTGCTGGGGAAACCACGTCGCATCGCCTGCCGTCGTCCAAACAAGCCGCAAAGTATCCAACGCCGTTCCCAGTCCTAACACCTGAAATTGGGCCACATATCGGTCATCCATTTCCTCCCCGATGGTCAAATCCCCATCCTGATCAAGGGCAAGCCCCGTCGGGTCAAGAAGGGAAGGAGCGAGAACCAGACGGTAAGTCCCCGGGTCGGATTGTTCCCCGAAAGAAATGGTCAGGACGCGATTGGAATCGGACCAACTCGCACCGACCAGACTGGCCCGCAAATCCACTCCCCCCGGCCCGGTGAAAGACACAACATCGTGCAATACTGAGAAGCTGGCCGGGGCCATGGACCGATTGAAGGTCAGCGTGAGTTCAGATGCCGCTTCGATCGTGGTCGTTCTGGCGGGAGTTTGAGAAATGACGCGGGGCGAATCCCCATAAATTTCAAAAACCCCGCCGTCTGCCACGAACTGGCTACCATCGCGGTTGAGCACGACCCTGATCTGGTAATCAGCTCCGCCCGCGAGCCCCTGGTCAATCGTCCAAGCAAACAAACGCTGCTTCGCCGGATTCAAGGAACCGGCAAGGGTGGCAACGACCTGCCCTCCCCGCAAAAGCTGCAAGGTGGCCCGATCGTCCATCTCTCCGCCGGAGAAAAAGATCTCACAAACACTCCCAGGTTCCAATTTGCTCCCAGCTGCCGGATTCAGGACCATCAGATCAGTCCGGGTCGCCCGTTTCGAAGCGGGCCCGATTCCGTGAGTCTCAAAACCACCTCCCGTATTGATGGTGTCGGCATTCATCGCCCCCAAGGCAGCCTGCGATCCATCAAACCCTGCCAGATTGCGGTTGGACCCGCTGAATCCCAGCCCTCCGACGGCATACCGCTGGTCTGCGGTGGCGTCACCCCGCACATCATACCCCGGCGTCGCGCCGGTCCGGGCACCGTTGTAAGAGACCTCCGGGTTGGCGAAATACGGAATCCGCACCCCGTTGCCCCAATTCCAGTCATAGGCCATGATGGTTCGCACCCGGACGGTCGATGGAGGGTTCAGTCGCCAGCCGTATCCGGTCTTGTAGTCTTGCGAGGAATCCCCCCAGCTATGGTCACAGCCCAAATTATGAGCCACTTCATGGGCAAAGCTGATCCGCGTCGCCGTCATGTAGTTTCGAGCGACAATACTGGACCGCCCGGGTTCGTGGGCCAAGCCCGCGCTCCCATCCACCCCCGACACCACGAAGCTCATGAGATCCGCTCCCAAGGTCTCGCGATAGTCGGAAACGGTATCGAGTATGCCATCGTCGGCGATTTCAAGTTGGTAAAGCTCTTCGTCCATGTCTGGCGACCTTGCTCCCGGGAAGTCATAATCCGGGTCCTCGATCGTCCCCAGCAAGACGACCTTGGCATTTGCAATCCCACTGTTGGCAAAGGCCCGGTTCATCCGGTCAACCGAGGCAATGATTCGGGCCTCAATCTGGGAGACCCCACCGTCGGCCAAACGGGCGTCCCTTCCATACCCAACGACCACGTCAACAGTCCTGAGGCCCGAAGGATCATCCGCGCCCGTCTCCGTCCCCGGAGCCATGGCCTTCGATAACCCAGCCTCCACGCCGGGGGAAACTTCGTCCGAGGCCCTGATCACGCCGCAGGAATCGTTCATCGCCACTTGGTCGAGCTCCCGGACCATGAGATGACCATCTCTGAGAATCCGGTATTCCAGCTCACGGCCACTTCCATACCGCACCACGCTTCCATGAAGGATGCCATCATGCAAAACCAACTGGACCACGCTGGTTTTTTCTTCGCCCGCCACTTTTCCCGACAAGGTATGGGTCAGCCCTTCGCGACTCGTTACGGAGTCGATGACCAGTTCAACGACTTCTTGGTCAACCGAGGGTGCCAGAAGGCGCGGTGTCTCCCCGGCCAACACGGAGTCAACCGCCGCCCGATTGAAGGCCAAACGACGACCAAGCAGGGTGAATTGATCAATTTCCGTCGGTTCCAGATGAGTCCGCCCATCTGTGGGAAGCTGAGCCAAGATTGCAGGCTTCCCCTTCTCGAAAGCCCCACCAAGATCCTTCGTGATAGGCTCCGCAAACTGTCTTCTGGCATTCGGCCCACGGGCCGCGGCACCCGCAACTTCCAGGTTGACGAAAGACTCGGGGAGGCTCCCAACCAGGCTCTGAGATACGCTGCGACTCAATCGCCGTCGGCAGCCTCGAAGCCCCGATCTCCTGACGGGACTCCATGTTTTTGCGAAGAAAGTCCCCGGACGCCGGGACCAGAGACGGCTGCTGCTCCGATACCCTCCAAAAAAGACCACCCACCAAAGCAAGGAGCAACCATAAGAGGGCACGGCGGCAACGAAACATCATGACAACAGGGCGGAAGATCACGGAGGCCATCATTCACTCCCTCAAAACCGGAGTCAGAGAAGAAGTATCCCAGCGACTTGATGGCCAGACGTCAGGAAACACCTGACGTGCGCAAAGTCAACGGGATTCACCGGCCCGGCTTGGGCGGCCCCTTCTTTTCCCTCGCGTCGCGAAAGAAGCTTTTCAAGATGCCGACACACTCATCTTCCATCACACCCATTGTGATCTCACATCGGTGATTGAGAGGCGGATTACTTTGCAACAAGTTGATCCACCCTCCGGCAGCTCCGCCTTTGGGGTCGAGGGCCCCAAAAACCACCCGATCCGGGCGGCAATGCACGATCGCTCCGGCGCACATCGGGCACGGCTCCTTGGTGACATAAAGGGTGCTCCCTTCCAACCGCCAGTCGCCATAAGCCGTTTGGGCCGAAGTCAGAGCCAACATCTCGGCATGGGCGGTAGCATCCTTCAAGGTTTCAACCTGATTCCAAGCGCGGGCAATGATTTCCCCTCGCCGCACCACCACCGCCCCGATCGGCACCTCCCCCGCTTGATAGGCCCGGCGAGCCGCCCGCAGGGCCTGCTCCATGAAAAACTGGTCCGTCTGGAAGCCCAACCCTTCCACGTTTTCGAAGTCGAACTCCATCCCAATCCCTACCGCAACCCCTCCCGACAGGAAAGCACCAAGACCCGACCCGCCCTCACTTGCCAACCAATCTCGCGCCCCGCAATCCGACATCCGTAAATCCGCTCGTCTTGATGATAGGCCGGACGAGGGTCCACCGCCAAAGCCCCGGCCACCATCGCCCGCTCGTCTTCGTCCAGCAACGCCCGCACCTCCTCAACAAAGTCCACCGGCATCCGGGCAGGTGCCTCCTCGGCGAATCCGCCGTTAGCTTCCGGCAGGGCCTCAACAAAAGGCAAGTAGGGTTTCACATCGAGCACCGGGGTACCATCGACCAGATCCAAACCGCCCACTTCAAGGAAACCTTCTCCCACCTCCACCAGAGACACCAGCGACAACCCGATCCGGTTGGGCCGGAAGGGAGACCTCGTGGCAAAGACCCCCATCTTGTCATTTCCTCCCAGACGAGGCGGTCGGACCAGCCAGCGGACCTCCTCCGGACCGACCTGATCAAAAAGAAAAACGAGCCAGAGGTGGCTGAATCCCTCCAAGCCACGACAGGCCTCGGACGGCACCTTGTCAAAAAAAACCACCCGCCCGCGCGCCTCAGGAACGAGCCCACTCTGCCGGGGCGTCCCGAATTTCTCCCCAAAACAACTTTCCACCCGCCCGATCGGGCGCATCTCGATCGTCTCACTCACGAACCCAGCAAAGCAGGAGCAAGATCGACCCGCGAGAATTCCTTCCCGGCGGCCTCACAGAGCAAGTTGGACGAGATCCGCCCGCTTTCATAGATCGTCGGCAGCCCGCTCCCCGGATGGGTTCCCCCACCAACGAGGTAGAGATTGTCGTATCCCTTCATCCGGTTGTGGGGACGGAAATACAACATCTGATCCATAGTGTGCGCGAGATTGAAGGTGGCTCCCAAGAAGATGCGGTAATCATCCCGCCACCCGGCAGGCGAGAGGATCTTTTCCTCCACAATGTGATCACGGAGGTCCTTCATGCCGGTCCGCTCCACAACCCGGTCAATGATGCGATCCCGATACTCCTGCTGCGTCGCTTCCCAGTCGTGACCGTTGCGAACGTTGATCGTGGGCACGAGAAGGTAGAGCTGGGAATGCCCCCTAGGAGCGACCGTGGGATCGGTCACACTGCTGTTGCGCACGTAAATCGACATATCATCGGAGATCATGGTCTCGCTCTGAATCTCGCGGACATTCCGCTCGTAGTCGTCGGCAAAGAGAATGTGGTGATGCGGTTCATCCGCGTAAATCTTGTCGAGCCCGAGATAGAGCATAAAGGCCGAGCAGGAGAATTTCTTGCCCGCCATTTCATCACTTGGCCTGCTTCGCCCGTTCAGGAGATGCACCATGGCATGGGCGTAGTCCGCATTCATCACGACGTGGTCGGCCTCAAGAACCTCTCCCCCTTCAAGAGTGACCCCGGTCACCTTTTTCCCGGCAAAGTTCAATTCCCGCACCGGAGCCGAAAGACGGATCTGCGCCCCGTCCTCCTGGGCCACTTTCGCCATGGCTTGCGAGATCTTGCAGAGTCCACCCTGCACATGGTAAATCCCGTACTTATACTCGGTGTATGACAGGATGGTAAAAAGTGCCGGGCATCTCCACGGACTCATCCCGAGGTATTTGGCTTGGAAAGTGAAAGCCAACTTGAGTCGATCATCATCGAAATACTGATCCAGCACATCAACCACACTCTTGGTGGTGGCGACGTAAGGGAGACACTTGAGCAGTTCCTTGCGAAGATAGGACGACCACTTGTGGTAGGGCTTTTGCAGGATCGGATACACAGCCCGCAGCTTGGCCGCGTGATCCTCCATGAAGCGACGATACCCCCCCTCGTTTCCGGGAAAACTACGCGCCACGTTACGCGCCATGGTTTCCTCATTGGCACTGCTCTCGATGAAACGTCCATCACTCCAACTTAGTCTCGTCATCGGATCAAGCTTCACAAAATCGAGATAGTCGGAACTCTCACGCCCGGCCTCCCCGAAAATTTCGTCGAGGGTGAACTTCTGGTGCAAAAAAGTCGGACCAGCATCAAAGGAGTAATCCCCCAGCCTGATCTCCGAGTTCCGCCCGCCAACCCGATCAGCCTTTTCAACCACCGTCACTTCAAAACCGCGGTGCGCCAGAATCATCGCCGCCGAGAGCCCACCCGGGCCAGCACCCACCACCAAAACCTTCTTTTTCATTTCGCTCGATAAGTAGACGACCCATCAAGATCGGGCTAATACTTTTTTTCACCAAGCCATGGTCACTTCCCGCTTTGCCCCCAGTCCCACCGGCCGACTTCACCTCGGGCACGCCTACGCCGCCCGCATCGCCCACAACCTGGCCCGGCAGCACCACGGAAAGTTCCTCCTCCGCTTCGAGGACATCGACCACACCCGCGTTCGACCAGAGTATTACCAAGGCATCCTCGACGAACTCCGTTTCCTTGCCCTTCACTGGGATGAAGAACCATGGCGACAGCTCGACCGACTCCCCCACTATGAAAGCGCACTGGAAACGCTGAAATCGCTCGGGGTTCTCTACCCCTGCTACTGCACGCGACGCGAAATCGAGTCCGAACTCGCCACCCTCACCCATGCCCCCCACGGCCCCGAAGGACCGCTTTACCCCGGCACCTGCCGGGGTCTCAAGAGCCCACCTTCCGACCGCGAGCCAGCATGGCGTCTCGACGCGGAAAAGGCTGCCGCCCTCACCGGACCGCTCAGCTTCAGCGACCTCAAACACGGCACCCACGTGGTCGACCCCCGTCTCCTCGGAGACGCCATTCTGGCCCGCAAGGACATCGGCACCTCCTACCACCTCGCCGTGGTCATCGACGATGCCGCGCAAAACATCACCCACGTCACCCGTGGTGAGGACCTTCTCCACGCCACCCACCTCCACCGCGTCCTGCAAAAGCTACTCGGTCTGCCGGAACCCCGATACCTCCATCACCGTCTCATCGTGGACGACAACGGCCACCGCCTCGCCAAACGAAACGACGCTCTCTCCATCGCCACCCTCCGCGCCCGGGGACAGGACATCTGGAACCACCTCGCCCTTCCAAACTCCGACCTTCCCGATCCGTCCTTTGCTTGATCCCCCCTTCAATCCTGCTAACGTTTTTTCAAGGCCTTGAAAGCGTAAGATGAACTGATCTCGATCGAGGACTACCTTGAAGGCGAACTCCTTTCCGAAATCAAACACGAATACCTCGGCGGCACGGTCCATGCGATGTCGGGCACCACGATTCGCCACAACAAGGCATCACTCAATACCAGTGCCGATCTCACTTATTCGCTCAGGGGCAAACCCTGCAACGTCTTCAACAACGACACCAAGGTCCGGATCAACCTTGCCTCCGACACCCGCTTCTACTACCCCGATGCCATGGTCGCCTGCGGCCCGGTCGATGACGAAGCCCTCTATCTCGAACACCCCGTGGTCATCATCGAAGT
This sequence comes from Akkermansiaceae bacterium, assembly GCA_023263995.1. GTDB lineage: Bacteria > Verrucomicrobiota > Verrucomicrobiia > Verrucomicrobiales > Akkermansiaceae > SW10. The sequence continues at coordinate 27,694 of JALQTQ010000010.1, forward strand.
GCTGAGCCCCACCACGTTTCGAAACGACATCGGCGAAAAACGCGATGCCTACCTGACCATCTCCTCGCTCCGGGCCTACCTCGTCATCGATCCCGAAAAGCCCCTCGTCAAAGTCGACCGTCGCAAACCCCTCGGAGGCTTCAGCCAGGAGGTCTACAGCGATCTCAACGACATCATCCCCCTTCCCGAGATCGACGCTTCCCTCCCGCTGCGGGCCATCTACGGAAACATCGCCCTGCCGGGCCAGGAATGAGCCCGCGACTGTCAGCCCGCCTTTTTCGCTGGCTCCCGACACCCCGGGACTCCATTTCCTGAACGTGAGGTTTTCCTTCCCTTTCTTCATGGCTTTGGCAGCCGGCCCGAGCTGGTCACAAAGTGATACTCCCGCCGTCAGGAGAACCTCCATCAAGCTTGTCGCGTCCGAGGACGATCCGACTTCTCCGGCCTTCTCGATAGCGCCGACCACCCTCCGGGTGCGGCATCGCCTGCAGGGCCTCGATACCCACTGGACTGAGCCGAGAGAACAAATGTCATTCATCGTCCGCTTCATTGGATCAACCGATGGGCCGATCCAACACCTTTTCTTCCCCGTCAAGGGGCGCAGCGAAGGGTGGACCGGTGAGCTGGCTTCCTCTCCCTACTTGAATCGGACCGAGGAACTCATCATCCCGGCTGGCACCTCAAGGGTCCAAATCGCCTTCAGTTCATCCGGCCCGCCCCAGGCCGTTGGTGTTTTCGGCATACAAAACCTCAAGGTGAGCCAGATCGACGGGGACGATGAAACCACCCTGATGGTCAACGGCTCTATTCCGGGAGCCGCTCCCTCGCCGTGGAACAAGTCGGGCACCCTGCCGGCCATGGCAATCGACGAAGCAGATGCCCCTTCCCGACTCAAGCTCATCGACAATGACCTCACCCGTCACGCCGACTGGGCCTCGCCCACCCTTCGGGTCAATGGGAAACTCTTGCGGGTAGAGTGGAAGGAAGCCCACAGCATCGGGCTCGGAGGACCAAGAACCATCGAATACGACCGCCTTCCCCCGGGCCACTACCAGTTTCAGGTCGAGGAGCTGACCATTGGAGGAATCCCGACCGGCCAGATCACGATGCTCGATCTGGTAATTCCGCAACCC
>JALQTQ010000010.1:28836-35026 GCA_023263995.1 Akkermansiaceae bacterium
GGGCACGCTGGTCATTTTGGCTTCCGGCGACAGTCGCGCTGACCGGCCTCGCCTATCTCATCATCCGCCCCGCGATGCAGCGCAAAGTCAAAAGAGCCATCCGCCACAACCGACTCATCGAGGAGGAACGACTGCGCATCGCAATGGATCTCCACGACGACATCGGGACCCAGCTTTCACAGATCTCCCTCCTCAGTTCGCACAGCCTGATGAAGGCCTCGGACGACATCACCCGCGATTCGCTCGAGCAGATCAAAAACCTGGCCGGCCGACTCGCGGGTAGCCTTTCCGAAACGGTCTGGATGCTCAGCCCGAAAAACAACGATCTGGAATCAATGACCGGCTTCCTCTGTCGACTGACCAGCGAACTCTGCCGGGCAGGCGGATTTCGCTGCCGCATTGATGCCGAGGCATTCGACGACATCATCCCGGTAACGCAGGAATTCCGCCATCATGTTGTTCTCTCGGTCAAGGAGGCCCTCAACAATGCCTTGAAGCATTCGCAGGGGACTGAAATCAGACTGAAAGTGAGCCTGAAGGACCGCCAGCTCACGGTCGTCGTCAGCGACGACGGGAAGGCCTTCTCCGAACCCCTCAACCGACAAGGCAACGGACTGGACAGCATGAAACAGCGTCTCCGGGAACTGAATGGCACCCTGACCATCGAGATACCCCGGGATGGTGGCTTGCGGGTTGTCATGTCAGCGCCCATCAAGCATCATCCCCCCCAGACTCCGTGACGCTCAAAAGAAGGAAAACCGTGGCCTTGGTCGAGGATGACCGCCTCCTCAGGAAGCAACTCGTCAGCATTCTCGGCGAGGCTCCTGACGTCGAGGTCGTCATCGCCGTTTCCTCGGGTGAAGAGGCTCTGCAAAAAATCCCCGCTCACTCCCCCGACGTGATCCTCCTGGACATCAACCTGCCTGGCAAATCGGGCATCGATTGCATCCGTGATCTCCGCGCGGGGTGTCAGTCCACCGAGGTCATCATGCTCACCGCCTACGAGGAGGAGGACAAGATCTTCAATGCCCTCCGCGAAGGAGCCAGCGGATACCTCCTCAAGACAAGCACGCCCGCCGAACTCTTCGACGCCATTGCCGATGTCTACTCGGGAGGCGCTCCCTTCTCCAGCCACATCGCCCGCAAGGTGGCCCAATACTTTCGCCAGGATCGCAAAATTCTGGAGGAAAACGCCTCCCTGTCACCCCGCGAACGGGAGGTGCTCAAGCTCCTCTCGTCGGGTTACATCTACAAGGAGGTGGCCGACCAGATGGACATCACCCCCGAGACTGTCCGAACCTACGTGAAGCGGATCTGCGCCAAACTTCACGTCAACAGCAAGGTCGAAGCGATCCTCAAGTTCCGACGATGATCACGGAAGCTCCCGCTCGACCCGGAAGAAAACCGTCCCAGCGGTAGCCGCATCGCCGAGACTGCTCCGATTGAAGGAAAAGGTTGTACTGGTCCCCGGCCCGGCACCATACTCCGACACAAGAAACTTTTCAAAGGAAAGCAGATCGACCCCGTAGAGAATGCGGAAGGTTTCGGTCTCGATCGAATTCCACGTCATCGTGATTTCACCAGTAGCCGGATCCAACGAGATGCTCGAAACGACCAGCGGGTCCTCGTTGGGCCCGATGATGGGACCGGCGGTCACGGTGGTGAACCCGGGATTGGTGGTGAGGTCCACGAGGACCGAACTCCCACCAAGATTCCCGATGATTTTGCCCGCCTCGATGTAGTTCCGAATCACAGTCACGAAATCGCCGGGAAGGGTCACCTGCCCCGTGCCGTTGATATTGAGGACGGACCCGGTTTGAATCGAGGGAAGACCGCCAGCGCTGGAGATATTGTTCAAGGCAAGCAACCCACCATCGTTGACATTGACGGTGGCCGTTCCGCCGCTCGCATCGGAGGCATTCAAAGTCCCTAGACCAAGAATTCCCCCGGTCTGATTCAAGGCTCCGCTGATGTTGACTTCGGCATTCCCGGAGGCCCCGAGCCATAGGTGACTCGCTACGTTGATGACCCCACCGGCGTTCAGGTTGATGACCCCGTTTGACTGGTTTTGGGCCGCCCAGAGGATGCGCCCGACATTGACCACCCCGCCACCGTTGACCGTGAGGGTTCCGGTGGCATTGGCGTTGTTGTTACCCGCAAGAACGTCAAGATTCGCGGTGAGGACCCCGTTGTCTTCCACCACCACTTGGCCGCTTTCATCCACCCCGATCTGCACGCGGCTCACGGTCGGGACGGCGGAATCCACCGTCACCGTGTTGTTTCCGAAATTGATGCGAGCATCATCACTCTCTCCGGGAAGTGATCCATCCAGAACCGCCGGATTGTTTGGATTCAATCCCCAGCCACTATCGCCCATCGCGACGTTGTCCCAATTGCCACTGGCATGATAACGGAAGACCTCGGCCTGCGCAGTGACACACGCAATTCCGAAGCTGACGATGATTGAAATTGGCATGGTCCTCATGACTTTCGATGACTGTTGTCTAAAAAAGCGGATCGCCCCGGTGACAGGTTCACGGTTTGCGAGCACGCCGGGTGAGCACGAAAATCGAGGACAGCCCCACCAGGCAAAATGAGGACGGCTCCGGCACCGCTGTGACCACGGTTTCTCCTCCCTCAAAAACGACCTTCACGCTCCCCGGACCACTGACGCCGTTTCCGGTAATCCGATTTGCCGCCACGTAATCGCTGATCGATCCGGTGAAGTCCCCAGGCAAGGTCAGCCGCCCGCTGCCCTCCAGATCCAGAACGGACCCGGGCTGGATGGAGGGAGTCCCCGCTGCCCCGGAGATATTGTGCAATGCGAGCAGCCCCCCATCCCGCACCGTCAGGGTGACAGTGCCCCCGCCCGGAGTGGACGCATTGCTGGTTCCCAAGCCAAGAATCCCGGCCGTTTGGGTCAGTGACCCCGCGATGCTGATCAAGGACGAACCGTTGACTCCCAACCAGAGATGGTCTCCCACCTCGACCACTCCCCCCGCTGCAATTTCGATGTTCCCGGTCGCTCCGTTGGTGGATGACCACAGGATTCCCCCCACGCTCAACCGACCGCCGTCCTGCACGGTAAGACTGCCTTTGACCCCTACTCCATTGTTCCCCACCCGCAGCTGTCCGGTGGTTTCGAGAACTCCGTCGGAAGCGACCACCAAGGTCCCTCCCTCATCGACCCCGATTTGAACCACTCCCACCTGCGGCACGGCCGAATCGACGGTCACGGTGTTGTTCCCAAAGTTGATCCTAGCCGTGTCCGCCGCTGTTGGGAGACTGCCACTCGCCACCGGCGGGTTGTTTGGATTCAGCCCCCAACCTGTGTCATTGTTGGAAACGTTGTTCCAGTTACCGGAGCCATGGTACCGCAGGGTGGCAGCATTCGCAGGAAGGGCCAAGACGACCAGGATGAGGATGGCGAGAGGGAGGGAAATCGTGATTCTCATGGAAGATCCGTTCGTGTTGATGAATTGTTCTCATTCTTCCTATGCACAGGATCACGATTCGAATAGTCCCCAAATCGGGGACAAATCGCAGGGGCCATCGACGCCTCACTGCCCGATGATTGCTGGAATCTCCCCCCGCAACAGCTGCCCGCCTCGTCCAGTCAGTTTCAGAAAATGATCCGAAGGCAGGCCGTCATTCGTCAGAAACTCAAAACCCTCTCCCACCGGCGGATCATGGCTCACCTTGAAAATCGCCGTTCCTTCGTCGACTTCGTCAAACATCGCCACATAGGCGGACTCAATCCCAGCGGCCCGCACTGCCACAAACTGATCCCAAAAAAACCGTCCTCCGCGTCGGGGAATCTTTCCCAGTGGCTCACCCGTCATGTTGTGCCAACTGAAACCCGGGAACACCACGGGATGATATCCGACCCCAGCGGACTCACACCATTTTCGATCCTCCAGCAGGTGCATGAGATGCCGTCCACTCTGAAAGTCAACCCGGTCGTATCGCCCCACCGCCCACGGACTCAGCACATCCGCCAGCCTAAGGACCCGGTGCAAATCATCATCACGTGTAGCATCGCTCTCTTGCTCCCGCCAGTAGTAGGGAACCCCCAGCATGACGCTCATGCCCCCCCACTCCGGGTTCTCCTTCAACAACCGAATGAACCACTCGACCTCTTTGAGAGAATACTCTCGGTCATCCCCAAAGCCCACTCCCCAAATCGCAACCAGGGGTTTCCCGTGATAGTGGAGATAAGCTCGGTCGTTCTCATCCTGTCCAAGCTTCATCCGCGTCCGCAGCATTTTCCAGTCCCGTGCGAGCTCCTCAAATTGCCACGGGTTCATGCCCGACAGATCATACATCAGGGCATACGCCCTCCCATTGGCATTCGCGGCATCTCGGCAGTTCAGCAACTTCTGGTTGTCCGCCCGCAGCAACTCGTAAGAACTCAGACCTCCCTGGACCACGGTGCCGAATCGCTGCACAAAGGCCCCGTCGATCCCATACTCATCCATCCACCGAAAATGACGGTCAACCGTCGCCGGGTGCACCGAACTGAAGACCTCGGCCACTCGCCCGTCCCGGTGACGAAATGGCGTGGCAAAACGCTCGCCCTGCCCCAACTCCAACGTCTCAGGCCACAAATCGATGGTGCAGGCTTCGGGAGAAAACTCCCGACCCACTCCGTAATGATGAAAGCCCAGGCCAGATCCATCGCCCGGCGCCCGAAACCACCCTTGGTAACCGGTCATTACCCGCCCTCTCAATCCCTCCGGATTCTTATCCGCTCTCCCGGGCTTCGCCCCTTTCAGGATCCCGTAAGCATCCTCCATCGTCACCAGACCTGAGCACCAAGCCATCCCGAGAAAGAATGAAAGTGATGCCGATCGCAACAAGCTCATGAGAAACACATGACACCTCAGTCATTTACTCTCAATTTCATTTCCCACCTTTCGTTCTTTCGTGGTTGGCTCATCCAACCGCTCAAGCCAGTCTCCCGACCATGACCAATTTCGACATTCCCATCGCCCGACGCAAAACCGGTTCCCTCAAGTGGGACCGCCGCCCCGACCTCGATCCTTTCTGGGTCGCCGACATGGACTTCACCTCCCCACCAGAAGTTATCGAGGCCATCCGCAAGCGGGTCGATCATGGCGTCTTCGGATACGCCATTCCTCACCCCTCGCTCCTCGATGCCCTGCAAACCTACCTGCAATCCCGCATCGGAGTCATCACCCCGGAAGAGCAAATCGTCCACCTCGGCGGACTGGTCCCAGCCCTTTCTCTCGCCGCCCGGGCCTTCGGAAAACCCGGCGAGGCCGTCCTCACTTGCACCCCGTCCTACCCGCCCTTTCTCGGCATTCATCACGATGCCAAAATGGAGTTGATCGCGACCGACCACGTTCTGATCGACGGATGCTGGACCTTTGCTTGGGACACCCTGGAGAGCAAAATCACCCCGGCCACCAAACTCTTCATCCTGAGCAATCCACAAAATCCCCTCGGCCGAGTTTTCACCAAAGATGAGATCACCCAACTGGCCACTTTCTGCCAAAGGCACGACCTCATCCTGGTATCCGACGAGATCCACTGCGACCTCATCCTTGACGAAGCCAAAACTCCTCACTTCTCGGCCCTCAACCTTCCGGAAGAACTCCAGCAGCACACCATCACCCTCCTCGCTCCGAGTAAGACCTTCAATATTGCGGGTCTCGGCTACGCCTTCGCGGTCATCCCAAACAAGGGCGTGCGAGACCGCTTCACCGCCGCCCGCGGGCACACCCAGCCCGAGATCAACTGCATCGCTTACCATGCCGCCGAAGCCGCCTACCGCCACGGTGAACGCTGGCGCCAGGACCTCCTCGCCTACCTCCGCACCAACCGTGACCTCGTCAACTCCACCCTCTCCGAAAAACTCCCGAACCTCGCCATCCCCGAGATCGAAGCCACCTACCTCGCCTGGCTCGACGGCACCGCTCTGCCCTGCGACAACCCCATCGAGCGTATCGAAAGGGCCGGCTTGTTCCTGTCCGATGGTGCCTTCTTCGGGCACCGGCGCTGCTTCCGTCTTAATTTCGGCACCCAAACCAACCATCTCCAGTCAGCCCTAGAAACCCTGGTGACCGCCCTCAGTTGATCGCTCGAAAACCCCTCCCTCCCCTCCTCAGGGTCATCCAGCCAGGAGTTTGTCGGACTGGAATCGAGCGAATTTCCGATTTTGACGATC